>CAZUYI010000007.1:6995-20571 GCA_964624095.1 uncultured Verrucomicrobiota bacterium
CTTGCACGCGGCAAGCAGACGATACTGGAGCCGGGGTGACCTCACCCCGGCTGCTGCACGCGGGAGAATGACGCGGGGAACGGTCCGGCCGGCGGCCGGACCCTACCGGAACTCCGTGCCGGGTCGTATCCTCCCCGCTTCGCCCGGCCTGAGGTCAGGCCGGCTCCAGAAGAACCCGCGCGACGGGAACGGGAATTCCGGAGCCACTCGTGGTCCGCTCTCGTCGCCCGTTATCGTGTGCCGGAATCGGAAGGCTCGGTTGACGAGAGCGGGCGGCGAGACCGGGAAACGGGAAGAGCGAGTACGGGAAGACCGGGAGACGGGAAGAGCGCGTATGCGACCGCGTGCGCGAATGGGGGGGACGGCCCGCTCGCTGAGCGCGCGCCCGGATGTCGGCGGGTCCGGGGTCGCGCTGGAGGGGCTCGCGTCCGTGCGTCCGGGCCGTTACCCAAGCCGCTTGTATTGTGCGGCAGGATCGGGTAGAAGCAGATGTCGGGCGCGCGCGACGCGATCGGCGGAAACGCCCTTTCATGGAAGGAGTATGCCCCATGCCTGGCAAGATCCGTATGCTTCGGCCGTTTGGATCGTCCCTGGCGGTAATCCCAACCCGGCCCGATGCGGACCCGGCCTTCAGGACCCTGCGGCTTCAAGCCCTTGGGCGGGGCGACGCCAAGGGCTACGAGTTCGAGGTGGAGCGGGACCGGGACTGCTGGGTGGCGCTCGGGTACTGCCAGGCCGGCTGGCCGGATGACCGGCTGCGAATGATTGATGTCGAGATCGAGGGGGTCCCGCGCGCGCGATTCGATCTCCAGGCCGAGGCGGGGCCGTTCGAGCCGTTCGTAAAAATCTTCGAGTGCCGCGACTTGGACGGGGACGGGCGCCTGCGCGTCTGCAGCCGGGGCTCGCCGGGCCTCAATGTGATCTGGGTGTTTGACCGGACGCGCGTGCCGCGGCTTGACCCCGACCCGCTCATTCGCGGAGCGCTCAACGGCCGGGCGCTGTATTACGTGGACTGCGGGAATGAGTCAGCCGAGCTCCTGGCGGCCTCGCGCATCGTGCCGGAGACCGTCGGCGCGGCTCCGATGCCGCGCCCGCGCCCGCGGCGCGCCTTCGAGCCGCCGGCGCGCGGGCCGCTCCCGCTGGGAACCCGGGACATCGTCCGGTTCCTGGAGCGCCGCTATGACGGCTCGCTCGACGAGGCCATCGCCGCCTACGAGACGCGCATCCTGCAGCAGGACGGCTCGCCCGCGCTGGGCAAGAACGCTGAGAATCCCGGATTCCGGCAGCATTACCACGACCACGCGCAGCGCAATACGTGCGCCTGCCAGCGGGACCTGTACGACAGCCTGGTCTGGCTCTACCACGACGACCGGCTCGGACTCGCAGACCTGCGGTTTGTCGGCTATGCCCGCCAGCAAAAGGTAAAGTACCAGGACCAGGGCCATGACCTGGCCATCTGGCGGAAAAACTACGACGAGCTGTGCCCGGCCCGCGTGACGGTGCTGGACCGGCAGGGCCGGCCCGTGGCCCACCGCGTGCGCGGCTGGACGTGGGCCCCGGACCGCATGGTGATCGAGGCCGATGTCCCGGGCGCCTCGATCATGCAGACCACGGCCGTCGTGGACGACGTGGCCCTGTGCGAACTCCGGCTGACCCGGCGCGGCGCTGAAGCGGACGGCCTGCGCCTGCGGTGCGAAGGGCTCCTCTGCGACCTGGGCGCGGACGATTGCGTCCGGGCCCCGCGCTTCGAGGCCGACGAGCGGGGCGGCCTGCTCCGGCTGCGCCCGCTGGACCCGCCGCTGGACCTCGAACGCCTGGTCGTGGCCGCCGCGCCCGGCGCCGGCTGGGGCGTGGACCCTGCCGCGAATGCTTACGGGCGCACCGTGCCCGTCGAGTGGAACGACGCCGGCGAGTTCGTGTTCGCCGCGGCCGTCGGGCTCGGGTATCACGAGGAGGACCTGGCCGCGCGGGTGGAGTCTGCGCTCGCGGAGCCCGGCGCGGCGTTCGAGCGCCGGCGGGCGGACTGGAACGACTATTTCAACACCGTCGTGCCGCAGTTCGCCTGCTCCGAGCCGGCCTATGAATTGTATTACTACTGGACCTACTACGTGCACCGGGCCAACCTGGTGGACGCCTACTGGGACCGGGACGCCCGGTATCCCTATTTTTCCGCCATCCGCAAGGGGAGCTGGACCGCCAGCGGCGGGTGGGACGCCATGGCCCACATGTGTTCGGAAGTGTGGCTGAACGATCCGGGCATGGCCCGCCACATCGCCCATCTCGACACCGGCTACACGTGGGGCTACCACGCGCCGGCCCTGTGGAAGTACTGGCTGCGCACGCGCGAGCCGGGCTACCTCGAGAGGGCCTATGCCCTGCTCGAGAGCGCGGAGAAGCAGTACGCGGAAATGGACGGCGACGGTAACGGGTTGCCTGCCTGGGACCGGTATCACTGGGACTATCCCTGTTGCCGCTGGGATGAGGTCAAGCCGCTGGCGTTCGAGGACCGCCGCATGCGGGAGCCGGTCGAGAGCGTGGACCGGGCCGCCCTGGTATGCCTCAACCGGCAGGTGCTGGCGGCGCTGGCCCGGCAGCTGGGTCGCCCCGACGAGGCCGGCCGGTGGGCCCGGCGGGCGGACGAGACGCGCCGGCTCGTGAACGAGCTGATGTGGGACGAGGCGCAGGGCTTTTATTTCGATGTCAAGGAGCGGAGCAAGGAGAAGCTGCGCTGCAAGTCCGCCGCCGCGTTCTATCCCCTGGCCGCCGGCATCCCGGACGCGCGCCAGGCGGCGCGCCTGCTCGAGCACCTGCGCGATCCGCGCGAGTTCTGGACGCCCTGCCGGGTCCCGAATATTTCCCGGGACTGGCCGGGCTATGCCCCGGGCTCCTACGTGGATGGGATCGTCTGGTCCCACTGCAACATGGTGCTGTTGGACGGGCTCGACCGGATCGGCCGGCACGACCTGATCGCCGAGTTGCTCGACAACTGGATTCACGCCTACGTCAAGGACGGCGTGCCCTCCAACATCGAGCACCTGAATCCCGAGACCGGCGGCTGGCTGCACATGGACAAGATGGGCTATGGCGGCATCCTGGTCGAGGGCATCGTGCGGTACCTCTGCGGGATCGGCCCGCTCCCGGACGGCCGGCTCGAGGTGAATCCCGCCGCACTCGATCCCGCCTGGGACCGGCTGGACTTCGCCCACTTCCATTACCGCGGGCATGTCTTTGACGTGCGCTGGCGGAAGGGCGAGGGGTTCGCCGTCCGCCGGGACGGCGCGACCGTGTTCGAGAGCCCGGTGCCCGCGCGCTGTGTTCTGGAGGCCGAGTGACCGTCGGGCGGGCCGATGGCCCGCCCGCTTCGAGCTTCAACCCATACGGAAAGGCGCTGCCCCATGTCCACCTCGAAGCCCCGATTCAGCCGGCAGGCGCTGTTGCCGGGCGTCCGCGCGCGGTTCCGCGGGATGCCGAAGGACTACTCGATGCGGCCATTCTGGCACTGGAACGACGACCTGCGCGAGGAGGAGATCGCGCGGCAGCTCGACGAGTTCAAGCGCCAGCACGAGTTCGAGCCGATGATCTCCACCGGCGTGGGCCTCATCCAGCCGTACCTGTCGGAGGCGTATTACGACAAGGTCCGCTTCACCCTGCGCGAGGCGCGTCGGCGCGGGCTCCGGATCTGGATCTATGACGAGTACTGCTGGCCGAGCGGCACGGCGGCCAACGGGATTCCGGAGCGCTACCCGGAGTACCGGATGCCGTCCTGCCGCGTGTACCGCTACGCGGTGTCCGCGCGCGGGGCGCGCGGCCTGCGGCTGCGGTTGCCGCCCGGGCGGGTCCTGCGGGCCTGGGCGGAGCGCGAGGGATCGGGCCGGATCGCGGACCTTTCCGACGCGCTGGGTGACGGCGTGCTGGACTGGCGGGCGCCGCGGGGTGCCTGGACGGCGACCGTGTGCGTCGTGGCGCCCGTGCAGCTGCGGCTGGCCTCGAGCACCGGCGCGCGCTGGACGACCGATGCGCCCGGCTACGTGGACACGCTGAACCGGGAAGCGGTGGCGAAATACATCGAACTCGTCTACGAGGGACATTACCGGGCGGCGCCGGAGTATTTCGGGACGACCGTGCCGGGCTTCTTCACCGACGAAGCGGGCTTCTGGTACGATGCCAGGTTGGACGGCGGCCGCACGGCCGTCTCGCTGGGATTCGAAAGCCGGCCGGGCGCCTTCGACCCGGCGCCCTACGCGGACAACCCGGTGCTGCACGGCTTTCACCGGTCGCTCCCCTGGACGCACGACCTGCTGGGCCAGTTCCGGGCGCGCAACGGGTATGACCTGCGCGCGCGGCTCCCGGAGCTGGTGCGGGGCGCGGCGTCGGACCGGGGCGTGGCCTACGACTATTTCCGGCTCGTGTCCGACCTGTTTGCCGAGAACTTCTGCGGCCAGATCGGGGCCTGGTGCGGGCGGCACAAGCTGGTCTTCACGGGCCATTGGAGCGAAGGGATCTCCCGCGGAGACTTCCATCGCCAGACGGCGCCGCAGCAGGAACCGGGCATTGACGTGCTGGGCGGCGGCTCGGTATTCAACAAGCTGATCATGCTGCCCCGCCAGGTGGCCTCCGTGGCGCGGATTTATAACCGGCCGCGCGTGGTGGCGGAGACCTATGGGGTGACGAAGTGGGATTTCGAGATGGCCGACAAGGTCCGGGACGCGGACCTGCTGACCGTGCTGGGAATCAACGCCCACATGCCGATTGACCACGCGTACAGCTTCCGGGGCTTCCGCAAGCACACGGCCAATCCGCCCGGGTTCGTCCAGGCGCCGGCCTGGCGCTACCAGCGGTATCTCTCCGACCGCGTGGCGCGGCTCTGCCTGGCGACGAGCGCGGGCCGGGCGGCGTCGGACGTGGCGGTGTTCTATCCCGTCGAGGAGGCGCTCGCCAGCGCGCTGCACGATCCGAAGACAGGCGGGTTGCTCGAACAGGGCCTATACGGCGTGTTCACGGGTCTGCTCGAGGAGCAGGTCGAGGCGGACTTCGTGTTCGAAAGCGCGCTCGACCGCGCACGCATCGCGGGCGGGCGCATCGCGTACCCGGGCGCGTCGTACCGGGCGCTGATCATGGCCGGGGTCTCGATCGTGTCGCGCGAGACGCTCGCGCGGCTGCGGCGCTTCGTCGAGACGGGCGGCACGCTGGTGGCGCTGTGGCGGGTGCCGGAACGCGATCCGCGGGGGGCGCCGCTGGGCGCCGCGGCCCGCGCGCTGTTCGGCGATACCCGGTCGCTGAAGGCCGGGCGCGGCTGCGACCGCCGGATTGGGGCCGGCCGGGTGATCGTGCGGCCCGACCCGCTGGGCATGATCACGACCTCGGAGTCGCTGTCGGGCGGGAAGAAGGAGTGTCTGTTCGATGGGACCGACTCGCTGGTGGGCACGGGGAAAAGCTATCCGCAGTGGCTCGCCGTGGACCTCGGCGCCCGGCTCGACCTGGTGTCGCTCGGCGTCACCGTGGAAGCCGCCAAGCGGCACATCCGGTACCGCTATGCCTGGCAGGTCTCCGACGACGGCCGGCGCTGGCGCACGGTGGCGCGCGAGGTTCAAGCGGGCCTCGAGCACGCGACCCGGCTGCCCGGCCGATGCCGGGCCCGGCACGTGCGCCTGCAGGTGGAGGAAGGCGGCGGGCGCTTCTTCGCGCTGCAGGCGCTGACTATCCGGTATCGCGAGGCGTCGGGCGAAGAACGGACCTGGAAGCCGCCAGCCGGCCGGCGCCTGGTGTGGCGCGAGCTGCTGGGCGGCGGGACGGCGCCGCTCGAATTCCACGACGAGTCCGCCGGCCGGCTCAGCCCCGCGCTGGCGATCGCCACGCGCATCGCGGGGGCGGACCGGCTCATGGCGGTCATGAACCGCACGGCGGCGCCGCTGCGGCTGACGGCGCGCCTGGCGGCGCCGTGCGCGGGGGCCGGCCTCGAACTGTGGGATCCCGATACGGGGTCCATCCGGGCGCTGGGCCGGCCGGGGCCCGGCGGGCTTCCAGTCGCGTTCGCGCCCTACGAGTGCCGGGTGTTCGCGGCGGTCCGGGGCCCGGTGTCCGGGGCGCGGATCCCGGGTGCGGCACTGGCGGGCGGCGGCCGCACGGCGGCCGAGTCGCGGGGGCCGTGGCCGTTTCGCACGGAGCGGCCGAACGCCTTCCCGCTGATGGCCGGCGCGCTGCGGATGGCCGACCCGATGCACCCGGAGTCCTGGATGCCGGCGCCGGATGGCACGATCCCGAAGCCGTTCCGCCGGGCGCCCTACGCCCTGTTCGACTGCCGGTTCGTCATGGACCGGGCGCCGGGCGGGGATGAAACGCTGCTGTACGAGGAGGGGCTGCTGGCCCACCTGCGGCTCAACGGCCGGGCGCTGGACCCCGCGCCGCGCCGCAACCGGTACCTGGACCCGTTCGGGGTCTCGGTGCCGGCCGGCTTCGCGCTGAAGCGGGGCGAGAACCGGCTGACCGGCTGGTTCATGCCGGAATTCTTCGAGCGCACGATGCGCAGCATCTGGTACAACGAGGACCGGGTGCAGCCGACGTTCGATGTCTACCTGCTCGGGGCCTTTGGAGTGACCGGGAACCGGATCGGGCCGGGTCGCGCGAGGCTGGACGGCCGCCCCTGGCAGCAGCAGGGGTATCCGTATTACAGCGGTACGGGCATCTATACCGTGGCGCTGGACGCGCCGCGGGACGTCCAGGCGGGCCTGCGGCTCGAGGCGGACGCGGGGCGCGGCGTGGTCGAGGCGCGCTGGGCGGACGGCGGACGGCTCATCGGGGTGCGGGTGCATCCGCCGTACGTGTTCGACGTGGCCGGCCGGGCGGAACCCGGGCAGCCGCTGCGGATCGAGGTGCGCGTTACCCACACGATCGGCGCGGCGCTGACCCCGCAGCGCATGGGCGCGTTCCAGGGCGCCGTCGAGCAGTACGCCTCCGGTTTGGCACGGGTGCGGTTGGTCGTCCCCTGATCACCGCGCGTGGCAGATCAGTTCCGTCTCCAGGTGGCCGACCTGCGGTCCGTATTTCGACAGGCGCCGCACGCCGCGCCGGACGAACGTGAAGGCTTCCGCCGCGTGGCATCCGCAGGCCGTGCCCCACGCCAGGCAGCGCTGGATCGGCGGGAAATCCGGGCGATGCGGGTTCGGCATCTGGCAGCGATGCAGGGCGATCAGGTCCACTTTCTTTTCCAGCCAGCCGGAAATGTCCACGAAGGTCTCCCATCGGAGATGAGACTCGCCGAGGTAGGAGTGGCCCTCCACCCAGTGCAGCAGGCCGCCCTGGTACCCGCCGTCCACGGCCTTCCAGAAGCCTTTGGTGGCCAGCATGCACGTGCCCGTGTGCTCCAGGTCGCGCTGTGCCGGGCCGTGGCTGAAGATGCATTCCGGGTCGTGTTGCAGGATGAGCTCGGCCAGGCGCTTCACGCTGCCCTCGTCCTCGTGGGCGGTCAGGATGGTTGGGACGTCGGCCGGCACGCCGTCCTGCCGCTCGCACCCGTACCGGAGCTCGCGCGTTTTATCGCCGACCCCGGTGTTGTAGTGGCGCTGCGGATGGTCCAGGTGGATGGGCACGGTGCCGAGCGCCGCCGCGGCGGCGTCGCATTCGCGTTTGCGCCGGGCCATGGTCGCCTCCGGGCCGAGCCAGGTTCGGGTGACGGACCCGTCCGGCTGGACCTCGTTCATGATCCCGGACATGTTGTTCGTGGCCATCACGTACACGACCTCGTAGCCCCGGGCGCGGTACTTGAGCAGCGTGCCGCCCGTGTTCAACTCGATGTCGTCGGCATGCGCGCCCACCACCATGATGCGTTGAGCCATGGATCGTTCTCCCCTGTCGTGGTTCCCGTGGATCGGTGCGAACGGAGCGCCAGGCATGTGGTCGCCGGAGGCGGCCCGTCCGACGAGCGGACGGTACCCGCCTCCGCCGTTTCTGTCAATGCCGGTCCGGCCGTATCGTCGTGCAGGGGCGGGACGGTCCCGCGGCCGTCTGCCGCAGGACGCGGAACCTGTCGGCGCCTGACAGCAAGGGAGCCGCGGCGCGAGGCGTGACACCCCGGCCGGGCGCAGGCTCGCAGCCCATCCATAAACGCTTTGTCATTCGCCGCGCCCGTGCTACGCTCTCCCACTGACCGCACGCCCCGGCCAGCGCGCAGGCCATGCGGCGCCCGCGCGCCTGGCGCCGGGACGGTCCCCGGGCGGGGAGCATGGCATGACACAGTCCTCGATAAGCGAGCAGATCGTCGAGCGCGAAACCCGGTATCTTGCCCGGGCGCAGAAGATCCCGTATACCCCCGTGGCCTTCGAGCGGGGGCGGGGCGCCCTGCTGTATGACTTCGAAGGCCGGGAGTACATTGATTTCCTGTCGTCCGCCTCGAGCGCCAACGTCGGACATGGGAACCTGGAGATCGCCCGGGCGGCGGCGGACCAGATGGCGCGCCTGGCCCAGTATTGCATGGCCTATTTCCCGGCCCGGCAGGCTTCGGAACTGGCGGAATACCTTGTCCGCCTGTCGGGCCGGCCGGACTTCCAGGTGGCCTATTCGACCTGCGGGTCGGCCTCGATTGACGGCGCCATCAATTACGCCCGCGCCTTTACGCAGCGGCCTGGCATCATTTCCCATGCCCAATCCTACCACGGGAGTTCCTGCGGCGCGCTGGCCGTGTCCGGGCTGGTCGCACCCGTGGCCCGCGCCGCCGGCTGCGCCTCGCCGGAGTTCCACCATATCAACTATCCTCACTGCCTGCGATGCCCGGCCGGCAAGCGGGAATCCGACTGCCGCCTCGAGTGCCTCCGGGAATTGGACCGGCTGTTCGAGGGCGCCTGCCCGCCGGATCGGGCGGCGGCCGTCCTCATGGAGCCCATCGCCGGCGACGCGGGCATCGTGGTCCCGCCGCGGCGCTACGTCGAGACCCTGGCGGAGCGCTGCCGCGCGCACGGCATCCTCCTGGTATCCGACGAAATCCAGCAGGGGCTCGGCCGCGCGGGCAAGTTTCTGGCCATGGACCATTTCGGCGTCGAGTGCGACCTGTACGCTCTGGGCAAGTCGCTGGGTGGCGGCCTGCCCATGGGCGCGCTGCTCGGACGCCGGGCGATCCTGCAGACCCTGGACGCGCCGGGCCACATCTTCACCCATTCCGGCAACGCCACGGTCTGCGCCGCGGCCCGCGCCATGCTCGAGATCCTGGAGCGGGACCGGCTCTGCGAGGCCTCGCTGGAAAAAGGCGCCTACCTGAAAGGCCGGCTCGAGGCGCTGATGGCCCGCCACGAGGTCATCGGCGAGGTGCGCGGGATCGGCTTGTCGCTGGGCGTCGAGCTGGTGACGTCGCGGGAAACCCTCGAGCGGAACCGGGCCGCGGCGGCCAAGATTTCCCATTACTGCCTGCAGCACGGGCTGCTGCTGGCCTTCTTCGGCCAGAATACGCTCCGCGTCCAGCCGCCGCTGGTCATTACCCGCGACCAGATGGACCGGGCGGTTTCCATACTGGCGGAGGCCCTCGCGGCCTACGAGCAGGGCCGGATTCCCGACGCCGTGCTCGATCAGGTCAAAGGCTGGTGAGCAGGACCGGGGCGGACCCGCCCCGGGTTGGCCGGAGTCGCCGCGACCGCCGCGGCGGCGTCTGCGCCTCCCACAAGGACGCCGTGCACGCCGTGCATGCCGCTTGTCTAACCGGGTCACCTGTGAGATACTGCTTACATGTGACTTCCACGGGGGAGACCGCCCGGCGGCGTAGACGGATAGCGGCCTCGTGCATGAAACGCGTCAGGAAGGGAGCCTTCATGAGCAGACACGGCATTTCGTATCGCGGGTCGGTTGACGCGGAGCTCGGCATGGCCATTGGCGGGCTGGGCACGTGCACGTTCGAGCTCGGGCGGGACGGTTCGTTCCAGAACGTCCGGCTGAACAACGCCTGGCACTTGAGCCTGAACCCGACGCACCGCGCCGCCTTCCTGTCCGTGCACGCGCGCCGGGCGGGCGCGGCGCGCGGCGTCGGCCGCATCCTGCAACTGCGCGCGCCGGGCAAGCTCCCGGCCGTCGCGGGGCTGACCTATACCGGCCGGTTCCCCTTCGTGACGCTCGACTACCGGGACCCGGGCCTGCCGTGCCGCGTGTCGCTCGAGGTGTTCAGTCCGTTCGTGCCGCGGGACGCCGCCTCGAGTTCCGTGCCGGCGGCGTTCTTCACCGTGACGCTGCGCAATCCCGGCCGCGCGCCGCTCGTCGTCTCGGCCGCGCTCTCGTGGGCCAACGACATGGCGGCGGAATATACCAAGCGCGGCTGGCCCTCCGAGGGCAACCGCAACGCGGCCATCGAGGTCGGAGGCCTGCCGGCCGTCCTCATGGATACCCGCCAATCCGCCCTGGCGGGCTCGGAATACCTGCTGGCCTGCCTGCCGGCCGACGGCGTGCGGTACGCGGCAACGGCCGACTGGTGGCCGGCGCTGAAGGGCCGCTGGCAGGGTCCGAACGTGATGGTCGAGGGCGAACTCATCAAGCGGGACGACGAGTCCGGCTGCGCCGCCTGGAAGCCCTTCCTCGAGCGCGGCCGGCTGCCCGCCGAGGGCGACTACGACGACGGGCTGGGCCGGTTTTCGCGGCACCAGCCGGTCGGGGCCGTGGCCGGCGAGGTCCGGCTCGAGCCGGGCGAAACGCGCGAGGTCCGGTTCGCGCTGGCCTGGTTCTTTCCGCACCACTACGACCGGCTGGGCGGCCAATGCGCGCGCCCGTTCTACGGGCACCGCTACGCCGTCCGGTTCCCGGGCGGGACCCGGGCGGTGGCGGACTGGGCGATCCCGCGCCGGGACGCCCTGCGCGAGCGGGGCCTGGCATGGCGGCGTCTACTCGAGCGGTCGTCCCTGCCGCCGGCGTTCAGGGCGATGGCGGCCGAGATCGTGTACCTGCTGCCGCGCATTTCCTGGTGGCTGGCGGACGGGCGCTTCTGCCTGTACGAATCCATTGACTGCGTACGCATGCATCCGCCGATCCTGGACCGGTATATCGCCACCGTCATGGCCGCGCTGTTCCCGGAACTGCACGCCGTGCCGCTGCGGATGATCGCCGCCGGCGAAGTGGGTGACGGCGAGATCCCCTCGACCCTGGGCATCAGCAGTGTGACGCGTCCGGAATACCGCGTCTTCAACGCGAGCGAAGCCGGCATCTTCCCGCTGTCCGTGCTCTGGCAGGCGCTCTGGAACGGGGATCCGGCGTTTCTCGCGGAGCTGGCGCCCGTGGCGAAGCGCGTGCTGAAGTGGGGCCTGCGGGAGCTGGACCAGGACGGCGACGGGATTCCCGACGTGCACGGCGTGGACCAGGGCTACGACTCGTTCCCCATGATGGGCACCGCGGCCTACATCGCGGACCAGTGGATGGCCGCTCTGCGGGCGGGCGAGCGGCTGGCCGGGCTGACTGGCGACGAGCCGTTTGCCGCCTGGTGCCGGCGCGCCGGCGCGAAGGCGTCCCGCTTCGTCGAGCGCCGGCTCTGGAACGGGCGCTACTACAACCTGAGCCTTGACGTCACGACGGGGAAAACCTCCGACATCTGCTTCATGGACCATTTCTCGAACGGCACCTTGCCGGCCCGGCTGCTCGGTCTGGGCGAGATCCATCCCCGGGCGCGGGTACTGAAGACCCTGGACTCGATCTGGCGGCTGAACATCAAGCCGTGCGCATTCGTGGGCCGGCTCGGGGCCAACCCGGACGGCTCGCCCGCCCAGTGCACCACGCATCCGCGCGAGGACGGCTCCTCGATGTCCAGTTGCTTCGGCCCGGTCAGCATCGCGCCGCTGGCGGCGCTCGCCATCTGGTACGGCCGGGCGGCTCAGGGCCTGGAACTGGTCGAGGCCATGGCGGAGCTCGTCGTGTCCCGCCTCAAGACGCCGTGGTCCGCCCAGTTGATGTTCAACAGCCAGACCGGGAAATGCTTCTACGGGCTGCACTACTCGGACATGCTGGTGCTCTGGGACGTTCCGCACGCCCTGATCGGGTTGGGCGTGGATGCGCTTGCCGGGGAATTGAGCCTGGCCCCGGCGATGCAGCCGGTGCGCGTGCCGGTCTTCAGCAAGTTCTTCTGCGGGCTGGCGTCCTTCGGCGTGGAGCGGGGGCGACTGCGCATGACGCTCAGCGACGCGCTCGAGCCGGCCCGGATCCCGACGCTGACCGTGACCCTGCCGCCGGGCCGGCGCGCCTGTCGCGCCGCCGTGCGAGGCGGGCAGGCCAAGGCGGACGGGCGGGACGCCTCGGGCCGGTTCGTCTTCCGCGATGTGCGGCTCGCGCCCGGGCAGGTGCTCCGCGTCGAGTGGCGCTGACGGCCGGTACACCCCGGTCGCGTCGGCGCAGGATGCCGGCGTATCGGACGTCGGCCTGCAGCCCCCGGTGAGCGGCGTATCGGGAGGACGCAAACCATAAACGCCATGACATCCTGGATGCTGGCAGGCATCCTGGCCGTGCTGTCCGCCGTCGCCCCGGCGAATACGCCTGCCGGAGAGCCGGCGTCCGGCGTTACCTGGCCCCGGGAATGGACGCTGTTCGGTGCGGTGCCGGGCCCGTACATCGAGAGGCCGGTTGCCGACGTCATTCTGGCGAGCGGCGACGCCCTGGCATCCATCCCCCGTGAACTCCGTGTCGGGAAAACAAGCGTGAGCGGCCGGCCGGTGCGCCTGGCGGGCGGCACGCTCGACCTGGCGGCCGAGTATCCCCATGCGCGGAGGCTGTATTCCGCCTACCTCTTGGCGAAGGTCACCGCGGCGCGGGACGGCCGGGTGCGGATCGGGGCGGGCGCCAACTGGTGGATGCGCTGGTGGCTTGACGGCCGGCCGGTATTCGACACGCTGGCGTCCGGCAACCTGAGCGCGCCCTTCACCGCCCGCGACCATGTCTTCGAGCTGGACCTGAGTCAGGGCGAGCACGTACTGGCGGTGGCGGTGATTGCCGGGAACAACGGGTTCGGCCTGGCCGTGGCCGGCCCGGACGAGCTGGCCGCGAACCCGCTGACGTTCGAGGACCTCATGGAAGCCGGCCGGAAGAAATACCACCCGCCGCACTGGTCGGTTCCCATGGACTACCGGGCGGCGGCTTCGGATTTCCGCCGTGCGCTGGAGTTGGCCGACACGGACGAGCGCCGGGCGGCCGCCCGGCTTGCCTGGGCCAACGCCCTCCTGCTGGACGCCGCCACGACGAACGTCGCCGAACTGCGCGCCGCGTACGAAGCCGTGCGGGCCTTGCCGGGTGCGACGTTCTACCAGAAAATGGACGCCGCCATCGGGCTGGGGGAAACCTGGTCGCGCGAGGGCCAGGGCGCTCGCGCCCGCGACGCCTTTTCGCTGGCCGGGAAAGGGGTGGCGGATACGGACGCGAGGCGGGAGCACCTGCGGCTGCGGGCGGCCCGCTCCTACCTGTGGGAGGGAAACGACGGCGCGGCGCTCGAGATTCTGAAGACCCTTGAGCCCATCATGGCCGAGGTGGACCGCCGGTCCGGCAGCCCGGGTTTCTCGTTCGAGGTGCGCCTGTACCTGGGGGCGCTCGAGACGGCGCCGAAGATTCGACCGGATCATCCGCGGCTCTTTTTCAA
>CAZUYI010000008.1:0-527 GCA_964624095.1 uncultured Verrucomicrobiota bacterium
TAGGGTGGTTCCTTTCAAAAGGCTTGAGTATGGACAAATCGCCGCCGCGAACAAGCAAAATGGGTAAGACGCCTGTTCCTCGCCGTGATCTCGCTTCGATAACATTTAATTCTGGCGCAACGCGTCCTTGCGAACGGTGAAAATACCCACGCGGCCTTGGAAGCGAGCGCATACCATCATGAATCAGGGAAGGATGCCCTTGGATCACGGGACCGCATCCGCGAGCCAGAAGCCCGGTTCTGCGGGGGCGGCGTCGCACGAACTTCCCGGGTTACCACCATGATTCGGCGCCGCCTATCTCGACGTAAAGCATTAAAAAAAAGTTGGTTAACAAAGAACGTGTCAAATTAGAGTAACGATCGTTACTCTAATTTGTCATGATAGGGTGGCGCGCAGACGCCATATTGCCGCGGGGCCATGTTACCGCGGGGCCATGACAGTCCGTTGCCTCACGCCCAGAGGACGGGCAGAAGCGCGCCAGGACCTACCTGAAAACGGGCCAGATAACAACCCGTACAAGGCCAGGC
>CAZUYI010000008.1:537-14115 GCA_964624095.1 uncultured Verrucomicrobiota bacterium
GGCCAAGCGCTATGAGGAGCTTTTCCTGGCGGCCGATGGCTGGCAGATCAGCCCGCCGCACAATGTGCTGGTGGTGGACTGGGCGGGCTTTATAGCCGCCCTGCTGCAGTACAAGGCCAGGCAACAGCCTGGACAAGGCCGGACAACGGCTTGGACAAGGCAGGCATCATACCGGACAAGGCCAGGAAACAGCCTGGACAAGGTTGGGCAACGGGCATGGTTGGCAGAACCGGCCGCTGGCGCTGTCACGCGGGCCGATACGGGCTGTCATGGCTTACGGGGCTGTCAACGGGCTGAGGGCTGACCACCCCGTGAAGAGGGGACATTTCTAACGAGTCCTGACACGGGCTGTCAACGGGCTTGCCTCCCGGAAGGCGGCGCGGCATACTCTACCTCACACCCAGCGGGAGCATCGGGCGGGCTGCGGCAGCCGACTGCGAGGAGAGCGACGTATGGCCGGTATCTTCAAAGCGTACGACATTCGGGGCATTGTGGGGAAAGATCTGAACGAGGACCTGGCCGAGCGCATCGGGCGGGCGTTCGTCACGTTCCTGCAGTGCCGGCGCGTGGTGGTCGGGCAGGACATGCGCTCGAGCTCGGAATCCCTGTTCCAGGCCCTGGCTCGCGGTCTGACGCGGCAGGGCGCGGACGTGATCCGGCTGGGAGTCTGTTCCACGCCCATGTCGTATTACGCCAATGGGTTCCTCAAGGCCGATGCCAGCGTCATGATCACGGCCTCTCACAATCCGGGTCCGTGGAACGGCTTCAAGCTGTGCCGGGCCCAGGCGAGCCCGATCAGCGGCGCCACCGGCATCCAGGACCTGGAGCGGATCGTGGCCGCCCGCGCGTTCGCGCCGGAGCCGCCCGCCGCGGGTCGGATCACGGATCACGATATCCTTCCGAACTACACGGCCCATGTCCGGTCGCTGGCCGCGCTCGATTCCCCGGTGAGTATAGCCGCCGATTATGGCAACGCGATGGGCAGCGTTGAGGCCCGGGCCTTGAGTGGGTTGCTGCATCTCGATCCGCTCTACGAGTCGCTCGATGGCTCGTTCCCGAACCACGAGGCCAATCCACTCAAGGCGGAGACCCTGGCCGACCTGCAGGCCAAGGTCCGCGCGGGCGACTATGCCTTCGGTGTGGCCTTTGACGGCGACGCCGACCGCGTGGGATTCGTGGACGAGGCCGGCTCCATTGTGCCGATGGACATGATCACGCTCTTGATTGCGCGGAGCATCCTGGCCCGGAAAAAAGGCCCGATCCTTTACGACCTGCGCAGCTCCTGGGCCGTGCGCGAGGAGATCGAGGCGGCCGGCGGCACGGCGTACAGGAGCCGGGTGGGTCATGCCTTCATCAAGCAGCAGATGCGCGATCTGGACGCCTTGTTCGCGGGTGAGCTATCGGGCCACTACTATTTCCGCGAAAACTTCTTTACCGAAAGCGCCGCCCTGGCCGTGCTCCACGTGGCCAGCTTGGTGAGCCGGTCCAACCGGTCCCTCTCGGCGCTCGTCCGGCCGTACCAGCGCTATCACAAGAGCGCCGAGCTCAACTCGGAGGTCAACGACTCGCCTGCCGTCCTTGCGCGGCTCAAGGAGCGTTACCGGGATGGGCGCCAGTTCGAGCTGGATGGGCTGAGCGTGGAATATCCCGGCTGGTGGTTCAACGTGCGCTGCTCGAATACCGAGCCGCTCGTGCGGCTGAACCTCGAAACCCGGGATGCCGCCGAACTCGAGCCGCGCACGCGGGAACTCCTGGCGCTGATCCGCGCCTGAGGCACGGCGGACTAGCCGGCCGGCGCGGGCTGGCTGGAGGGAGCCGGGGCCGGCGCGCCGCGCGGCGGCGCGGGCGCCTCGGCGGAGGCTTCGGCGCGGGATACCCGGTGGTCTGCGTCGGCATCCAGGGCGGCGAATTGCTTGTCGGCGCCCGCGGCCATTTCCTCCGGGGTCAGCATGCCGTCCGCGCTCGCGTCCGCCTGCCGGAACAGGGCGGCCCAGTAGGCCGCGTATTCGGGCCGGGACACGAAGCCGTCCCTGTCCGTGTCCAGGGTCTCGAACAGCGTCGAGCCCGCTGGCTGCGCGCCGGCGGCGGGCGCGGGGGTCGGCGCCGGACTCGATGCCGGCCCGCGGAAAAAGGCCAGGTACTCCTCGATCACCACGGTGCCGTCGCTGTTCGCGTCCATGGCCTTCCATTCCGACTGCCGGGCTTTCAGGTGTTCGTCGCCCGTCAGGTGGCCGTCGCTATCGGCATCCGACTCGGCGAACCAGGTTTGCCGGAACAGCAGGAATTCGCCGGCCGAGACCCGGTTGTCCTGGTCGGCATCCATCCGCTCGAAGACCGATCGGCCGGGCGCCGGGGGCGGCACGATGACCGGCGGAGGATCGCCCGTGGCGGCGGTCCATATTGCAGCGCTCCAGAGGCAGCAGGCCAGTATGGTCATGAATCGCCCTTTCGGAGCGGGGCTCGGCCGCACCGCGGACCGGCGCCCGAAGGCCTTGCCCAGGGGTTCCGGCGGCGCGCCAGGCGGATGGCCAACTCGATGGCCGCGCGCATGCTGCCGGCATGGGCGCGGCCGGTGCCGGCGATGTCGAAGGCCGTCCCATGGTCGGGTGATGTGCGGATGATCGGCAGGCCGAGCGTGAGGTTGACGCCCGACTCGAAGGCCACCATCTTGAGCGGACCCAACCCCTGGTCGTGATACATGGCCACGACCACGCCGAACCGGCCGCGGAGGGCCTGGTAAAAAATAACGTCACCCGGGACCGGCCCCTCCACGGAGAAGCCCCTGCGCCGCAGGGCGCGCAGGGCCGGCGCCAGCGTCTGCCGCTCCTCGCGGCCGAGGATGCCGCCGTCTCCGGCATGCGGATTGAGCGCGCAGACGCCGATCGGCTTGTGACCCGCACCGAGCCAGGCGGCTCCCCGGGCGGCCAGTTCCACGGCGGTCTCGATGGTGTGAACGGTGAGGCACGCCGGCACGCGGGCGAGCGGCTCGTGCCGGGTCGCCAGCACGACGCGCAGTGGCCCGCCGATCAGCATCATGGCGACCCGCCGCGTCCGGGTCAGGGCGGCAAGATACTCCGTGTGGCCCGGATAGGACAGGCCAGCCAGGCGCAGGCTGCGCTTGCAGACGGGGCCGGTCACCAGCCCGTCGAAGCGTCCCGCCAGGCAGCCTTCCACGCCGGCCCGGATCCAGCGCGCCGCGGCCCGGGCCTGGGCCGCGCCGGTGACGCCCGGCTGCCAGGCGGGCGTCCGGCCGGCCGGCCGCGGCGGCTCCGGCTCCCAGAGCGAGACCGGGTCCTGCGCGGCGTCCGGCCGGCCGGTGCGCCAGGGCGGCGGCACGGGCAACCCGAGCCGCCGCGCCTCGCGCCGCACGAGCGCGCGGCTGCCGATGAGCACGAACCGGGTATCGCGCGGCCAGCGTCTTGCGGCGAGCGCCTTGAGGGCCACTTCCGGCCCGATGCCGCCCGGATCGCCGAGCGTGATGGCGATGCGCTTCGTCACGGCGCTCAATACTCCCGGATAAAGGCCCGTTTCCGAAGCCGTTCGATCCAGCGCTCGTAGAGCCGTTGGGCTTCCTGCTTTTCCAGCTCCGCCCGCAGCGTCTCCTGCACCTGCTCGAAGGGCGTCACGGAGGCCGCGCGCCGCGCCACGAGGCTCACGATGTAAAAATCGCCGCCCGCTTCGATGACCTCGCTGAGACCACCCGGCTCCAGGGTCTTGAGGACGGCCGCCAGTTCGGGGCGCCGCGTGGCCGGTTCAATCCAGCCGAGGTCGCCGCCCGCCTGCGCCCAGGGCCCCTCTGACACCTGCCGCGCCAGGGTCTCAAAGGATTCGCCCGCGACCAGCCGCGCGCGCACGGCGTCCGCCTGCTGGCGCTTCACGACGCGCTCCTCGGGGGTCTTGCCGCCGTGTATCAACATCATGCGCGCGTGGACCTGCCCGGGGACGCGGAACGTGTCGAGCGCCTGCTCGTACGCGTCCCGCACGGCCCGCGGTGACACCGAGACCTTGCGATCCACCTCGAGGTCGCGCAGCGAGGCCACGATCATGGCGTGCTTCAGGTTCGTCTTCCACTCCTCCAGGGTCAGGCCTTCCTCGTCCAGGGCCTTGCGGAACGCGAGCCGGTTATTGCCGAACTTCGTCCGCACGAGCTCGTCCACCCGCGCGTCCACGACGCTGTCGGGCAGGCTCATGCCGGGTTGCTGGCTGAAATAGTCCAGGATCAGCGCCCGCTCGATGAGCGACCGGCGCGCCCGCCGGGCGGCGTTGTCCAGTTCCCGGTCCAGCGCCGCGCCCGTGTGGGCCTCGCGCAACGCCCGTTCTATCGGCTGCATCGCGGCCCGCACCTCCGCCACCGTAATCACCCGGTCGTTGACCGTCGCCGCCCCCCCGTCCACGGGCAGCGAGCGCGGACTGTCCGCGCCGGCGGCCAGCGCGAGCAGCAGGCCCAGCGCCGCCGTTGCCGGCCGGCGCGCACGGCGGCGCCTCTGTCGGGTTGCAGGGTGCATCATGGCCCGGTTACTATGGCACAGCCGCAGGGCGGCTTCAAGTCTTAAGCCCCCGGAAAAGCCGACCCGCTCACGCGAAGGTCTCCGCCGCGAGCGGGGACGCCCGCCAAGCAGAGCCATGTGCGGCGTGACGGGGCCGCTCGGGGTCGGCACTTTGGAATTGATTTCCAGGGGCCCGGCTCCTATCGTGGCTATCCGGACGCCTGCCCGCGGGCCCGGCTTTTCACGGAACGGAACTGGCCATGCGCATTCTCTTCATGGGATCGGCCGAGCTTGCCTGCCCGTGCCTCGACCGGGTGCTGGCCGATGCGCGGGACGAGGTGGTCGGGGTGGTAACCCAGCCGGACCGGCCGAAAGGCCGGGCGCTTCGGCTTTCGCCCTGTGCGCTGGGCGCCCACGCCGCGCGGCGCGGGCTGCCCGTGCTGGCGCCCGAGAAGGTCAATGCGCCCGAAAGCCTGGCGGCCCTGCGCGCCCTGGCGCCGGACCTGGCGGTCGTGGTGGCGTACGGGCAGTTCCTGAAGCCCGCGCTGCTCGGCCTGCCGCCGCGCGGATGCCTCAACGTGCATGCCTCGCTGCTGCCCAAATACCGGGGTGCCGCGCCGATCCAGTGGGCCATTGCGCGGGGCGAGCGCGAGACGGGCGTGACCACGATGTTTCTCAACGCGCGCATGGATGCCGGCGATATCGTCGAGCAGGCCGTCGAGCCGATCCGGCCGGAGGATACGGCCGGAGCCCTGTACGACCGGCTGGCGCGGCGCGGCGCCGAACTACTGGCCCATACGCTCGATCTACTCAGGGCGGGCGCCGCGCCGCGCCGCCCGCAGAACGAGGCCGAGGCCACCTATGCGCCGCGCCTCGCCAAGCGCGACGGGTGCCTCGACTGGAGTCGGCCGGCCGCCGAGTTGCGCGATCGCGTGCGGGGCTTCAATCCCTGGCCCGGCTGCTGGTGCGAGGTACCGCCCGCGGGCCGGCTCGGCGTCTGGGCCGCCCGGGTCGAGCCCGGCCGCGGTGCGCCGCCCGGCACACTGCTGGAAGCCGTCGGCGACGGCCCGCTCTTCCAGGCCGGCGTCGAGTCGCTCCGGCTGCTCGTCGTCCAGCCGGCAGGCCGCACCCGCATGGGCGGGGCCGACTTCCTGCGCGGGTACCGGCTGGCCTGACTGCCGGACGCGGCATGCCCGCGCGGGCGAATGGGGAGCAAGAGTTCATGAGCCAGGCCATGCCGCGAGACCGATCCGGCGCCCCGCCCTCGCCGCGCGCGGTCCTCGAACGCCATTTCGGGTTCCGCGCCTTTCTCGACGGCCAGGAGGCGGTGATTCGGTCGGTGCTTTCCGGCACGGACACGCTGGTGGTGCTGCCGACCGGCGGGGGCAAGTCGCTCTGCTACCAGCTCCCGGCGCTGCTGCTGGAAGGGCAGACGGTGGTGGTCTCGCCCCTGATCGCGCTGATGAAGGACCAGGTGGACGCGCTGGCGGCGCGGGGCATTCCGGCGGCCTTCATCAATTCGTCGCTGACCGACACGGAGATCGAGGCGCGCCTCGACCGGATGGCCCGCGGCGAATTCCGCCTTGTCTATGTCGCGCCCGAGCGGTTCAAGAGCCCGCGGTTCATGGCCGCGCTGGGCCCGCTGTCGGTCGCGCTGTTCGCCGTGGACGAGGCCCACTGCATCTCGCAGTGGGGTCACGATTTCAGGCCCGACTATCTCCGTCTCAAGCAGGCCCTGGCGGTGCTCGGGCAGCCGACCGTGCTCGCCCTGACCGCCACGGCCACGCCGGAAGTCCGTGCGGATATCGTCGCCCAACTCGCGCTCGGCGGGCACGGACGCCGGCCCCCCGCGGTCTTCGTGACGGGCTTTGCCCGGCCGAACCTTGCGTTTGCCGTCACGCGCGTGCGCGGCGCGCAGGACAAGCTCGATCGCCTCACGGCGGCCATCCGCGAGCGGAGGACCGGGATCGTGTACTGCGCCACGCGCCGGAACGTCGAGCGCTGCGCCCGGGCGCTGCGGGACCGGGGCCTGGCCTGCGTGGCCTACCACGGCGGACTCTCCGACGACCAGCGCACGGAGGCCCAGGCCCGCTTCATGAGCCGGGCCGTCCCGGTGGCCGTGGCCACCAACGCCTTCGGCATGGGGATTGACCGGCCCGACCTGCGCTTCGTGCTGCACGCCGACGTGCCCGAACTCCTCTTCAACTACGCCGACGTGCGCACCCAGGAGTTTTTCATCGAGGGAGCCAATCCAACCCGCGACCTCATCGCCGCCACCCATGCCGCCCTGATCCGACTCGGTCGGCCGGGCCCGATCCGGATGTCCATCGCCGCCCTCGCCGACGCCGTGGGCACGGGCTTCAATGACATGGGTGTGGCCACGGCGCTCTACCTGCTGGAACGCGCCGGGTTCATCCGCCGCGGCTACGAGCCGGGCAGCCGCACCTACACGACCGAACTGGTTGAGCCGGAGCGGCCGCTCGATGCGCTGGACATTGATTTCCAGCGGCTCGACGCCAAGCGCGAGCGGGACGAGCTCAAGTTGAAACGCATGCTGGAGTACGCCGGCAGCCGCACCTGCCGGCAGTACGGGATCCTGAACTATTTCGGCGATGCCGAGGCCGAGTCTCTGCAACGGTGCGGCCGGTGCGATCGCTGCCGCGCGTCGGCCGCCGGCAGCGCGCGGCTGCCCGCGGACGAGGAAGCGCTCATCGTCCAGAAGGCGCTGTGCGCCGTGGGCCGTCTGCGGGGCCGGTTCGGGCGCGGCCGGATCGCCCAAGTGCTAGTCGGCTCCCGCGCCCGCGAGGTGCTCGACGCCGGGCTGGACCGTCTGCCCACCTATGGAGCGCTATCCGGCGAGAGCCTGGATTTCGTCTGGAACCTGCTCGACGCGCTCGTGGCCGCCGGCTGTATCGAAATCCGCGGCGAGGACTACCCGACAGCTTCGCTCACGCCGTCCGGCCTGTCCGTTGCCCGCGGCGCGGCGCAGGTGCCCATCGTCTGGCCGGAGCGGCGTGTCGCGCGGCCGGGCCCCGCCGCCTCGCGGCGGGCCGGCAAGCCGGCCGCGGCGCCCGCCGGCCGGGCCCTGGACCCGGCAGCCGCCGCCCTGTTCGCGCGGCTCAAGGCTTGGCGCCGCCGCAAGGCCGCTGCCATGGGCGGCGTGCCGGCCTACGTCATCTATCCCGACGCCACGCTGCGGGCCCTGGCGGAAGCCCGGCCGCGCCGCCCGGCCGACCTGCTGTCCGTGCAGGGCATAGGCCCGGCCAAGGTTGCGCGCTACGGCAGGGAAACCCTTGCCCTGCTCGAGGACGATCCAGTCGTCGGCTGATCCGCCCGCCGTACCGGCGGGGCCGGAGCCCCCGTGAAACGGGATTTGCGAACGCCGGCGTGTTCCTTTATAGTCACAGCCGGTCCCATCGAACCCTTATGGGGGAGGCAGTCATGGCCTTTACGCTGGCACTCGGCCAGGCGGCTCCGGATTTCTCGCTCCGGGCCACGGACGGGCACACCTATTCCCTCGCGGATTTCAAGGAGGCGCGGGTGCTGGTCGTGGTCTTCACCTGCAACCATTGCCCGTACGTGATCGGGTCGGATGAGATCACGCGCCGCACGGCCGAGCGGTTCGTGCCGCACGGCGTACGGGTTGTCGCGATCAACGCCAACAGCGCGAACACCCATGCCGAAGATTCCTTCGACCACATGGTTGAGCGCATGAACGCGCACGCCTTCCCCTGGGTTTACCTCCACGATCCGACGCAGGATACGGCTCGGGCCTACGGGGCCCTGCGTACGCCGCACTTCTTCGTGTTCGATGCCGACCGCCGCTTGATCTATACCGGCCGCGGCAACGATAGCCCGCGCGATCCCTCGAAGATGACGGTCAACGACTTCGACCGCGCGCTCGAGGACCATCTGGCCGGGCGCCCGGTGCGCGTGCCGCTCACCAACCCAATCGGCTGTAACGTGAAGTGGGAAGGCCGCGACGCACACTGGATGCCCCCCGAGGCCTGTGACCTCGTCTAGCCCCGTGGGCGCCCGCGCAACCCGGCCCGAACCTGCGGTGGACCCATGGGGCTTGAATCGCGCAACGGCTTGACGTCCGGCTCCCTCCTGCGCGGGCTGTTCAAGCTGGCAGGCCCGATGTTCGCCAGCGCCCTTCTGCAGCACTTGCAGAGCCTGATTGACCTGTTCTGGGTGGGCCGGCTCGGCTCGCACGCCGTGGCGGCCCTCGCGCTCAGCGGCACGGTCCTGATGCTGATGTTCCCGATCGTCATGGGCGCGGCCACGGGCACGGTGGCGCTCGTGTCGCGCGCCGTGGGCGGCGGCCGGCTGGACGACGCCTCGGAGGCGGCCGGCCAGTCGCTGCTCGTGGCGTTGTGCGTGGGCGTGGCGACGGGACTGGTCGGATGGGCCTTCTGCCGGCCGCTCTGCGGGCTGCTGGGGGCCGAGCCGGACGTGCGCGCGCTGGCGGAGCAGTACCTGGCGATCAGTTTTCTGGGCGGCTTCACGGTCTTCGTCCTGTTCGTCGGCACCAGCGCCCTGCAGGGCGCTGGCAACACGGTGCTGCCCATGCGGGCCATGCTGATGGCCAACGCCATCAACCTCGTGCTCGATCCCCTGCTGATTTACGGGCTGCTCGGGCTGCCCCGGCTCGGCGTGCAGGGCGCGGCCCTGGCCACCGTGTTCGCGCAGGCGGCGGCCGCCGCGCTGATCGTGGTCCGGCTGGCGCGCGGGGCAGCGGGCTTGAAGGTCGGGCTCGCGCGCTGGCGCATGCGGGCCGGCCTGGCCTGGACGCTGGCACGCATCGGCTTACCCAGCTCGGCCCAGATGGCGTCCCGCGGCGTGATGTCGCTGGTGCTCATGCGCATCGTGGCGGCCTGCGGCACGGCGGCCGTGGCGGGCTACGGGATCGGGCTGCGCTTCCATATGTTGATCCTCATGCCAGCCTTCGTGCTCGGAAACGCCGCCGCCACGCTGGTTGGCCAGAACCTCGGCGCCGGCCAGCCGCGCCGCGCCCAGTCAGCCGCCTGGCTGGCCGCGGGGCTTGACGTGGCGATCATGGCCGGGTCCGGGGCGCTGATGCTGATCGGTGCGCCGCGGCTGATTGCCTGGTTCAATGGCGATCCCGCCGTGGTGCGCATCGGCACCGCGTACCTGCGCACGGTCTCGCCCGCCTACGTGTTCGTGGCGCTGGCCATTGTGCTCGGCCGCGCGCTCGACGGTGCCGGGCAGACCCTGGTCACCATGGTCTGCACGATCCTCAGCCTCTGGGGGCTCCAGGTGCCGCTGGCCGTCGGACTGTCGCGCGTCGTCACGCCGCCCACGCAGGGTATCTGGTGGGCCATCGCCGCGGCCATGGCGGTGCATGGGGTGATGGTGGCCGGCTGGTTTATGACCGGGCGCTGGAAGGCCGGGCCGGGCCCCAGAGGATTGCGCCTGCGGCCATGAGCCGGCGCCGCAGCCGGAGCACGGCCAGCTCCTTGGCCTTGGCTTCCACCTCGACGGTCAGGTCCAGGCCGCGCCAAGCGCGCGGGAAATCGCCGGGCCGTATGAAATCATGATGGGGACCCCGGCGCCCCGGAGCGGTCGAACGCGGACTGGATAGGTGAACGAGCGGCTCCCGGTCCCAGGTGGACAGGGCGCGGGCCGTCACGGCCGGCTCGCTCAGGCCGTCGGGCAGGCAGCGGTGGTGGTGGACGTCATAGACGAACGGCACGCCGGCGGCCTGGCACAACGGCAGCAACTCGGCGGGCGCGTAGTGCCGGTCATCGTTTTCCAGCGCCAGCCGCGTCCGTACGCGGCGCGGCAGCCGCGCGAGCGCCGCCCGCAGCCGCGCAAGCGCCGCCGGCTTGTCGCCGTACACGCCGCCCGCGTGCAGCGTGATCACGTCGGCCCCGATCCAGCCGGCCACTTCCGCCTGGTAGTCCAACTCGGCGACGGATGCCGCCACGACGGCCGGGCGGGGCGAGTTGAGCACGACGAACGGGTCCGGGTGGAACGTTAGGCGCAGCCCCGCGCGGCGCGCCTGCGCGCCGCAGGCGCGGAACCGCCGCTCGATAGCGCCGCCGCCGGGCAGGTCGGCCACCCGATAGCCCGCCTGCGGGTGGGTGCGCAGGGGCAGAATCTGGCTGTTGACCCGGAAGGCCCCGATGCCGTGCCCGGCGCAGTACTCGAGGGCGGCGGAGAGTGACTCGGCGTTGGCCCGGCACAGTTCGGCCAGGCGCCGCCGCGATTCCGCGCGCGGGAGCCGGGCCAGCGCGGCGGCGGTGGCGGTGCGGAACCGGATCGGTTCCCTTGCGAACTGACAGCAGAGCCCGAGCCGGATCATGGCATGGTCCCCCGGGATCGGCGGCGCGCGGCCGACCCGCTCGCGCCTGCTTGTACTGGCTGGAACGCGGTCAGACAAGCATAAACCGGCGCGACCACCCCCGTGGCCCGCCCCCTCCGCGGAGGAGCGGAACCTTGAGGCTTGATGCCGCGGGACGCCTCGAGTAGGATGACACTAAGGCTGGCGCGAGGCGATCCGGCGCCATTCGGAGGGCCCCGCAAGGATCGGTGGGTCGCGGAAGTCGGAAGGAGATGTGATGGGAGGCGTCCCGACGGGTGTCATCGGCTGCGGGAGCATCAGCGCGGCCTATTTCAAGGCAGCCGGGACCTTCGAGGCCATTCGGATGGTGGCGTGCGCCGACCTCGACCCGGCCCGGGCCCGCGCGCGCGCGGACGAATTCAAGATTCCCCGGGCCGTCCCGGTCGCGGACCTGCTGAAGGACCCGGAGATCGAGCTGGTCGTCAACCTGACGCCGCCAAGGGCGCACGCCGAGTTGACCCTGGCCGCGCTGGCGGCCGGCAAGCACGTCTATTCCGAGAAGCCGCTGGCCGTCACGCGCGCCGAAGGGCTGCGCATCCTGGGCACCCGGGCCACCGGGCGGCGGGTCGGCGCGGCGCCCGACACCTTCCTGGGCGGCGGCCTGCAGACCTGTCGCGCGTTGCTCGACGCCGGCCGGATCGGCCAGCCGGTGGCGGCGGCCGCCTTCATGATGTCGCGCGGCCACGAGCACTGGCATCCGCGGCCGGCATACTATTACGAACTCGGCGGCGGCCCGATGCTAGACATGGGGCCCTATTACCTGACGGCGCTGGTCAGCCTGCTGGGGCCCGTGCGGCGGGTCAGCGGCGCGGCCGGCAAGGCCCGGACACAGCGCCTGATCACCAGCCAGCCGCTGGCGGGCACGATGATGCCGGTGCGGGTTCCGACCCACTATGCGACAGTCCTGGAATTTGTCCAGGGCGCCATCGGCACCCTGGTCCTGTCATTCGACTGCCAGGCATCCACGCTGCCGTTCCTGGAAATCTACGGAACGGAGGCGACGTTAAGCGCCCCGGATCCGAACCGGTTCGGGGGCCCGGTGCGGCTCGGCCGGTTGGGCGGCAAGGAGTGGTTGGACCAGCCGTTGAGCCACGGCTTTACGGACAACAGCCGCGGCATGGGCGCGGCCGACATGGCCTGCGCGATCCGGACTGGCCGCCCGCACCGGGCGTCCGCCGAACTGGCGTTCCACGTGCTCGACATCATGCAGGCGGCCGATGAAGCGGCGAGCACCGGCCGCCGTGTCGAACTGGCCAGCACCTGCGAACGGCCCGCGCCACTGCCCGTCGGGGCGCCGTTTGGCGCGCCGGATCCCTGACCGCCGTCCCGCGAGCCGGAAGGGAATTACCGGTCCCCGAAGCTCGTGCCCACCGCGCGCGCGGCCAGGACTTTCTGAGTTTCGGGCGTGACGCGCTTCAGGTGCGCGATAGCGTCCTCGATCGGGACGGACTCCACGCGGTTGCCCCGCAGGGTGGCCATCCGCCCGAATTGCCGCTCCTTGGCCAGGTGGCATGCCATCACGCCGAAGCCCGTCGCCAGGATGCGGTCGAATGGCGTCGGCGAGCCGCCCCGCTGCAGGTGGCCCAGCACGGTGAAGCGCGTTTCGAGGCCGGACTCCGCGGCGATTTTCTGCGCCGCGTACTCGCCAATGCCGCCCAGTTGCTTGGCGTCGGTGCGCTGGATGTCGTAGGCCTTCACAATCTCGCCGCGGTCCGGCGCCTGCGCGCCTTCGGCCACGCAGACGAGGCTGAATCGCTTGCCGTGCTTGCTGCGCTCGACGATCCGGCGGTACACGAGGTCCCATTGGAACGGAAGTTCCGGGATCAGAATCACGTCGGCGCCGCCCGCCAGCCCGGCCGACAGCGCAATCCAGCCGGCGTAGCGGCCCATGACCTCGATGATCATCACGCGGTGATGCGACGACGCCGTCGTGTGCAGCCGGTCCAGGGCCTCCGTGGCCACGTAGACGGCCGAGTCGTGCCCGAAGGTGAAGTCCGTGGCAGCCAGGTCGTTGTCTATCGTCTTGGGCACGCCTACCACATTCGCGCCCAGCCCGGCCAGCTTGTGGGTGATGGTCATGGTCCCGTCCCCGCCGATGGTGATCAGGGCGTCCAGGCCCCACTCGCGGTAGTGGGCCATGGCCCGGGCGGACGTGTCCTCGATGGCAATCGTGCCGTCGGGCTGCTTGACGGGGTAATGCCAGGGGTCGCCCTTGTTCGACGTGCCCAGGATCGTGCCGCCGACGGTCAGAATGCCGGATACGTCCGCGTTGGACAGGCGCCGCATGCGGCCTTCCACCAGGCCCTCAAACCCGTCCTCGATGCCGATTACCTCGTAGCCGCACTCGTGCATCGCCGGCTTCGCCACGGCCCGGATCACCGCGTTCAGGCCCGGGCAATCGCCGCCGCCGGTCAGGATTCCCAGCCGCTTTTGGGGTCGGTGACTCATGAATGCTGTCTCCTCCTTTTTCCGCGGCCCGGCTGCCGGGACGCCTGTTGACAGTACAGCCGGACCCGCCCTCGTGGCAAATCCTTTGTCCGGCATTCGAGCCCCCTGGCACATAGGGGCCACGTTCTCGCGGAACCCACGGAGATCACAGGGTCTTGAGCCCGGCGTTCGTCCCGTGGGTCCTGTCCGTCCGGTGGGCTTCGCCCTTCATACCCCCGCATCCCTTACCATCGGATGACGCCCCTATTGCAGCATATCCTCCGCCGAGTCCGTAAT
>CAZUYI010000008.1:14125-19883 GCA_964624095.1 uncultured Verrucomicrobiota bacterium
GCCGCGCCGTAGCGGATCGGTCTTTTCCCGCACCGGCGACGGACTCACCGATCGCGGGGATGAGTATTGCCTCAAGAGGCCCAGCACCCGCTCGATGTCCGTGCCGGGAATATTCAAGCCGGCCAGATAGCGGCGGACCTCGGCTTCACAGGTCCTGCCATAGGCCGGGGCGGGATCCCGGCTGAACAGGGCGGAGGCCAGCTCGTTCGTGGCCGCCGTGCGCTGGATGTGCGCGCGTTCTTCATCCCGCAGTTCGGCCTGTTGCCGCCGTGTCTCGGCGCGCAACGCTTCCTGGGCCTGGCGGAGCTTCGTCATGTGCTCGGCGGCGTGGTTGTCGAGCGCCTCTTGTTTCCGAACAAAGGGCTCGGTCTCCTTGAGCAGCAGCAATCCCCATTGACCCAGCAGCCGGATGTCCTCTTCGGACAGCGCAGGGGAACGGGGCGCGTGGTCCGGATCGGCAATCGTCACCCAGAATCCATCCACGCGCGACGGCGAAGGCTTCTGACCGAGCAGCGCGAGCGGCGGGCCGACGACGGTATTCCAGCCCACGCCCGCGGCCGGGACCAGGAGGGTGTTCACGCTCAGATTCCAGGCGCCGACGACGGCGGAATCGAGCGCGTGGTAGGCCGGAACCACGGCGACACCACTGGCCATGCCTCCGGCCGTTCCGACTGAGCCGACGGCGGCGCGGAACGCCGATTCGACGGCCGATTCCATGAAGGCCCAGGGATAGGCCATCCACCAACCGAAGACCCGGCGCCGCGTGCGCTCGTGCGCGACGGTGAAGTGACGCGTCCACGCCCGGGGAATGCCTTTGACGGTGAACCCAAAGCCGCACTCGTCCAGTGCCCATTCAAGACAGGCCTTACTGCCCTTTTTCAGCGCCCGGTACTTGTTGGCTTCGAGGTACTCGTGGAAGTTGGCGCCCGACGTCTTCAGGTGTGTCCGGGCATAGCGGGCCGGTGGAACGTAGCCGGGGCAAATCCACACATCGTACCACGTGCCCTCGTCATCCTGAATGCACCCGTACCGCAGCAAATCCAACTTTTGATGGCCCGACAGAAAATACCCCGGTTCGCCCGCCTTCACGAAGCCAAGCGAGCAAAAGCATAGGGATGCGCCCAGCGCACACATCCATGGTCTTCTCATGGTCTCCACCCTCCTGTGTCGGTGCGGGAACTCTATCCGCGGCGCCTTCACCGCGCGGCCAACGGCCCGACCTCCGGCGCGTCGCGCACGGCCGCCGGGACGTCGAAGAAGCCGACCGGCTGGAACCGGAACAGGCGGGCCACCAGCAGGCTGGGAAACCGCTCGCACTGGTTGCGGTAGTCCCTCACATTGCCGTTGTAGAAGCGGCGCGCGGCCTGGATGCGGTCCTCGGTGTTGACGAGTTCCCGCTGGAGGGCCGCGAAGTGCGCGTCGGCCTTCAACGCGGGATAGCGCTCGATGACGACCAGCAGCCGTTGCAGGGCGGTCACGAGGCCGGCCTCGTCGGCCGCCTGGGCCGCGGGCGCGCGGTGGGACGCCGTGCAGCGGGCGCGCCAGGCGGTCACGTGTTCGAGCACCTCGCGCTCGTGGGCGGCATACCCCTTGACGACCGCCACGAGATTGGGGATCAGGTCGTGGCGCCGCTTCAACTCGGTGTCCATGTTGCTCCAGGCGTCCCGGATGTGGTTGCCCAGGCTCACCAGCCGGTTGAAGACCAGGGCGGTGTAGGCGAGCGCGGCCAGGAACAGCAGACCGGCGAAGGCGGGGCCCGATGGGATCATGGCTGGGTGTCCTCAAACAGATAGCCGGGCAGTCGGGCGCGGATCTCGAGCACGCGCCGCAGGTTGAAGGCCGCGCCGCCGTCCGTCAACTTGCCCGGCAGGACCAGGGCGAGGGTGTCGGACTCGAGCTCGAGGGCAACGTCCTTGTGCCCGAGCAGGTACTCCATCAGGCGCGCATTGCAGACGTCGTAGGCGAACTTCTTGTCGCGGGACCGCACGCAGAAGGTGCGCGAAAACTCGTGCGACTCGAAATCAATGTCGTCATAGCCCAGCGCCTGGGCGACCTTGGAAAACACCCCTTCCGGGACGACGGTCAACTCCGGGACGCTCCGGGGCAGGCGCAGCGCGTACAGCGAGAGATAGTGATGATGGGTCTGCCGGCCGCCTTTCGAGCTCGAGGAATGCGTCTCGTAGTGATAGTCGGCGGCGAGGACCTCGTGTCCCTCCAGGACGCCCGACAGGATGTTGAACAGGTACCGGTTGTCGCCCCGGGCCAGCCGGTTGAGGAACCCGTACCGGGCGGCCAGGTCATGATTCCGGGGGGCATCGAACCGGAGCCCGAGCCGGACGGCCAGGGCGAACAGGGCTTCCCGGCGGCGCCGCTCGGCGCGATAGCCGGCGATCGCGAGCGTCAGCACGAGGATGACGAGAGCGCATACGAAGATCATGGCGCCCGGTGGCATGCCTCTACTATAGGAAAGCCGCGCGCCGCGCGCAACCGAAACCGGCGCTTGCGGAGGCGCGCTGCGGCTGCTACCTTAAACCGCACCCGCTCGAAGCGGGGTCCCGGTCCAGGCCGGCCGGAGCCGGCCGTGAACAGGCGGTGCGCCATGCCCTTATCAGCCCGGCCTGACGGCCATGTTCCTGTCCTCTCGCGGCGCGAATTCCTTCTCGTGTCCGCCGCCGGAGCCGCCGGGTTGCTGGCCGGCTGCGCGACGGACCCCGTCACCGGCCGCCGTCAGATCGTGCTGATGTCGGAGGCCGACGAGCGCAAGGCGGACAGCCAGAGCGCGCCGCACCAGATTTCGGCCGACTACGGGCCCCTCCGGCAGACGGCCGTGAACCGGTACCTCACCGGCGTGGGCGAATCGCTGGCCGCGCGGTCGCACCGGCCGGCCATGCCGTACACGTTCCGCGGGGTGAATGCCGTGTACGTGAATGCCTACGCGTTCCCGGGCGGCACCATTGCCGCAACTCGCGGGTTGCTGGCCTCGCTGGAGAGCGAGGCCGAACTGGCCGCGCTGCTGGGCCACGAGATCGGGCATGTCTGCGCCCGGCACGCGGCCGAGCGGGCCACCAAGGGCGTGCTGGCCTCGCTGGCCGTCGCCGGCCTGGCCGCCGCCGTCCCGCAGAAATACGAGCAGTACGGCGACCTGGCCGCCGGGCTCGGCGCGGTGTTCAGCGGCGGATTGCTTGCCCATTACAGCCGCGAAAACGAGCGCGAGGCCGACGCCCTGGGCCTGGAATACATGACCCGCGCCGGCTATAACCCGGAGGGCTGCATGGCCCTGATGGACCGGCTGCGCCGGATGTCGAACGACAAGCCCGGCGCCCTCGAACTGATATTTGCCACGCACCCGATGAGCGAGGAACGCTACCAGACGGCCAGCGAGGCAGTCCGCTCCCGGTATGCCGCCCAGGCCCGCGACCTGCCGATGCACCGCGAGCGCTACAGGGACCACATGGCGCCGCTGTACGCGATCCGGGATGCGCTGGACCAGATGCAGCGCGGCGAGCAGGCCCTGCACGACGGCCGTCATACGGAGGCCGCCACGGCCTTCCAGGCCGCTCTGAAGAAGGTCCCGGATGACTATGCCGGCCTGCTGCTCCTGGCCCGCTGCCGCCTCCTGCAGCAGCAGGCGGCGGAAGCCGAACGCCTGGCCCTCGCCGCCCAGGCCGCCTATCCCGGCGAGCCCCAGGCGGTGTTTGTGACCGGTACGGCACGGCTGAAGACGCGTTCGTTCGATGCCGCCTACCGGGATTTTGAACGCTACGCATCCCTCCTGCCCGGCAACCCGAGTACGCTCTTTTACCAGGGCTTCTGCATGGAGGGCGCCGGCCGCCGCCAGCCGGCGGCCGAGTTCTATAAGCAATACTTGTCCGCCGTGCAGGAAGGCGATAACGCCGAGCATGCCTACCGGAAACTGGTCGAGTGGGGCTACGTCAAGCCCTGAGCGCTGGCGCGCGCGGCCCCGGGCGAAAGACCAGCCGGGGCCGGCGTCGAACCCCGGCGTATGACAATCCCGGCGTTTGTCGTTGCGCCGGCGGGGCTCCGCGTGTATGGTGCCCGATAGCCGCGTCCGCCCGGAGGATGCCACCTATGCGCATGACGTTGACCGAAAAAATCCTGGCACGTGCCGCCGGCAAGGCCGCGGTGGCGCCGGGCGACAATGTCTGGGTACAGGCCGACCTGCTCCTGACCCACGATATCTGCGGGCCGGGCACCATCGGCGTCTTTCACCGCGAGTTCGGGCGCCAGGCCCGCGTGTGGGACCCCGAGCGGGTTGTCATCATTCCCGACCATTTCATCTTCACCAAGGACGAGATGGCCCGCCGCAACGTGGAAGGCTTGCGCCAGTTCGCCCGCGAGCAGGGCTTGCCTCACTTCTACGATCCCGGTACGCCCTCCTATAAGGGCGTGTGCCACGTGGCCCTGGCCCAGGAAGGCCATGTCCGGCCGGGTGAAGTCATTTTCGGCACCGATTCCCATACCTGCACCCATGGCGCCCTGGGTGCGTTCGCCACGGGAATCGGCAACACGGACGCCGGCTTCGTCATGGGCACGGGCAGGCTGCTGATGAAAGTGCCGCCCACCCTGCGCTTCACGCTCAACGGGGTCAAGCCCGACTACCTCATGGGCAAGGACATCATCCTCCGCCTCATCGGCGATATCGGCGTCGAAGGCGCCACCTATTGCGCCATGGAGTTTTGCGGAGAAGCCGTCGGGGCGCTCTCCATCGAGGAACGCATGACGATCTGCAATATGGCCGTCGAGGCCGGGGGCAAGAATGGGATCATGGCGCCCGACGACAAGACTCTCGAGTATGTCCGCGCCCGCACCGGCAAGCCGTTCACGCCGGTCGCCGGCGACCTTGATGCCCCCGTGGCCCGGGAGTATGCCTTCGATGTGGCCGGCTTCGAGCCGTGCGTCGCCCGGCCGCACGCCCCGGATTGCTACGCCCCCGCCCGCACCCTGAAGGATGTCGCCATTGACCGCGCCTATATCGGCTCGTGCACGGGCGGCAAGCTCGCCGACTTCCGCGCGGCCGCCGTGATCCTGCAGGGCAAGCGGGTGCGGGTGGATACCTTCCTGGTCCCAGCCACGCGGGAAGTGGCCGACAGCCTGGCATCCGAACGGATCAACGGCCAGCCGCTGGCGGAGGTGTTTCGCCAGGCCGGGTGCCTCGATATCGCCCCGCCGTCCTGCGCCGCGTGCCTGGGCGGCCCGCCTGATACGTTCGGCCGCACCCGGGGCCGCGAGGTGGTCATCAGCACCACCAACCGCAATTTTATTGGGCGGATGGGCTCGAAGGAATCGTCCGTGTACCTGGCCTCGCCCCTTACGGTCGCGGCCTCGGCCGTGACGGGGCATATTACGGATCCGCGCGAAATGTTGTAGCCGGCCGGCGCCGGCTCGCGGCGCAGGTCCAACCCGGGCCGCGGGGTCCGCACACGCGGCGTGTGTCGTCACCATCGAGAACCGGAATCAACCCATGCAGGCCACTTCCATCCGCGCCCGGGTCTACGTGCTCGGGGATCATATTGATACCGACCAGATCATCCCGGCCCGTTTCCTGAACCTGGTGCCGACCGTGGCGGAGGAATACGCCCAGCTGGGCGCGCGGGCACTGAGCGGACTGCCGCCGGAGTACCCGCCGTTCATCAAGCCGGGCGCGACGACCTCGGAGTACGGCATCCTGATCGCCGGCCGCAATTTCGGGTGCGGGTCATCGCGCGAGCAGGCGCCGCTGGCGATCAAGCAGGCCGGC
>CAZUYI010000009.1:0-19477 GCA_964624095.1 uncultured Verrucomicrobiota bacterium
GCGCCCGTCTATCCCGCCCGGCGGTTCGACGCCATGATCCGCGAGCGGCGTCCCGACGCCGTGATCGTGACGAGCGTGGACTGCACGCATGACCGGTACATTGTCCGCGCGCTCGAGCTCGGCTGCGACGCGATCACCGAAAAGCCGATGACCACCGATGCGCGCAAGTGCCAGCGCATCGTGGATGCCGTGGCGCGGACCGGGCACGCCGTGCGGGTGACGTTCAATTGCCGGTACATGCCCCACATGGTGACCGTCAAGGACCTGCTGATGAAAGGGGCGGTAGGCGAGATTTTGTCCGCGGACGTGCAGTGGATGCTGGATGTCCGGCACGGGGCCAGCTATTTCCGGCGCTGGCACGGCGAGCAGGCGAAGTCGGGCGGGCTGCTGGTTCACAAGGCGACGCACCACCTGGACCTGGTGAACTGGTTCCTGTCCGCCAACCCGGTCGAGGTCATGGCCATGGGCAAGCGCGGGTTCTACGGCGCGGCGAGCCCGCTCATCGAGCGCACCGGGCTGCGCGGGCGCGGCGAGCGGTGCCTGACCTGCCCGAAGAAGCGGGTCTGCCCGTTTTTCTCGAACCTGAAGGCCAGCCCGCCGATGGTCGAGCTGTATCTGGACTGCGAGCGGTACGACGGCTACTGGCGCGACCGCTGTGTGTTCCACCCGCGGGTGGAGATCATGGACTCGATGCACCTGGTCGTTCGCTACGACAGCGGGGCGCTGCTCTCCTATTCTCTGAACGCCTTTTCGCCCTACGAGGGATTCCGTTACAGCTTCAACGGAACCAGGGGCCGGCTCGAGTATGAAAGCCTCGGCGTGCCGCCGGCTCGGCCGAAGGGGAAACACCCGCTGGCGCCCGGCCTGCCCGCCGGGCTGAACCTGCGGCTCTATCCGCACTTCAAGCCCGCGCGGGCCCTGCCCGTGAGCGCCGCTTCGGGCGGGCATGGCGGCGGGGACGCGCGCCTGATGGCCGACCTGTTCGCCCGCCGTCGCGCTCGCGATCCTTATGGACGCGCGGCGGATTTTAGCGCCGGCGCCATGAGCATCCTGATCGGCATCGCGGCCAACCGCAGCATGCAGACCGGCCGCCCCGTCCGGATCGCCGATCTCGTCAAGCGCCTGCCGCGTCCGCGCCAAACGCCCATCGCGAAGGGGTAAGCCCCGGGGTATCAGCCGGAGCCGTCGAGCAAGGCCTGGAAGGCCGCTTCGTCCAGGACGCGCACGCCGAGCGCACGCGCCTTGACCAGCTTGGAGCCGGGATCAGTCCCGGCGACCACTGCAAAGGTTTTTTTCGACACGCTGGAACTCACCGTGCCGCCGCGCGCGCGCACGGCCTGTTCGGCTTCCTCGCGCGTGCAGCCCGCCAGCGTGCCGGTTAGCACCAGCGTCTTGCCGGCGAGCGGGCCGCCGGCCGGCGCGGCGCCCGTGTGCCGCTTGAGATGGACGCCCGCCGCATCCAGGCGCCGGACCAGGTCCCGGACGCGGGGTTCCCGGAAAAAGGCGTGCACACTCCCGGCCACGACGGGGCCGACGTCGGGAATCGCCTCCAGCTCGTCCCGTTCGGCCCGCATCAGGGCCTCGAGCGATGGGTAGTGGCGTTCAAGCGTTCGAGCGATGTTGGCGCCCACGTGGCGGATGCCCAGCGCCGCCAGGAGCCGCCACAGGTCGCGCGCGCGGCTGGCCGCCAGGCCCGCGATCAGGTTGCGGGCAGACACCTCGCCCATCCGTTCAAGCCCCGCGACATCGCCCACCGTCAGCCGATAGAGGTCAGCCGGATCGCGGACCAGCCCGCGGTCCACGAGCTGGTCGGTGAGCGCCTCGCCCAACCCCTCGATGTCCATGGCGCTGCGCGCGGCGAAATGCCGCAGCCAGCGTTTGAGCTGGGCAGGGCATTGCAGGTTCTCGCAGCGCCAGGCCACTTCGCCCTCGCGTTGCGTGGTCGGCCCGCCGCAGACGGGGCAGGCCGCGGGCATTCGGAAGACGATCTCGCGTCCTGAGCGCGCCGCGGTATTCACGCCCGCCACCTCCGGAATCACGTCGCCGGCCTTCTGAACGATGACGAGGTCCCCGATCCGGATGTCCTTGCGGCGGATGTCGTCGGCATTGTGGAGCGTGGCGCGCTCGATCGTCGAGCCGGCCAGTGGGACCGGCTCGAGCTCGGCCACCGGGGTCAGCACGCCCGTGCGGCCGACCTGGACGGTGATGGCCTTCAGCCGGGTCTCGGCGCGTTCCGGCTCGTACTTGAAGGCCACCGCCCAGCGCGGGCTCTTGGCGGTGACGCCCAGCCGGGCATAGAGCGCGCGCTCGTTGATCTTGACAACGCCGCCGTCGGTATCGAACGGAAACTCGCGGCGCGAATCGCGCAACTCGTCGAGCGCGGCGAACACGGATTCGAGCGTGGCGCAGGGCCAGGTCCGCGGCGGAGTCTTGAAGCCGGCCTGCCGCCACGCGGCCAGCACGTCGGCCTGCGTCCGGAACTCGATACCCACGAGCTCGCCCGCTCCGTAGAGGATGGCGTCCAGGGGGCGTCGGGCCACCAGCCGGGGATCGAGCAGCTTAAGCGAGCCGGCGGCCGCGTTGCGCGGGTTGGCGAACGGCTCTTCGCCGGCCTCCTCGCGGGCGCGGTTCAAGGCGGCGAAGGCCGCGCGCGGAAGAAACACTTCGCCACGCGCCTCGAGGACCGCCGGCGGCGGATCCAGACGCAGCGCCAACGGGATCGAGCGGATCGTGCGCAGGTTGGCGGTGACATCGTCGCCCGTGACCCCGTCGCCCCGGGTGCAGCCCGAGACCAGCCGGCCGTGCTCGTAGCGCAGGGAGATGGCCACGCCGTCTATCTTGGGCTCGACCAGGCAGGTGAAGGGCGTGCCGGCCAGGAGCCGGCGGATCCTCTCGTGGAAGGCGGCCAGCTCCTCGGGCGCATAGGTATTGTCCAGGCTCATCATCGGCACGCGGTGCCGCACGGGCGCGAAGGCCGCCAGCGGGGTGCCGCCCACGCGCTGGGTGGGCGAGTCGGGCGACCGAGCCTGCGGGCACTTTGCCTCGAGCTCGGCAAGTTCCCGGGCGAGCCGGTCGTACTCGCGGTCTCCGATCTCCGGGCGGGCTTCCACGTAGTAGAGGTGATCGTGCCGCGCCAGTTCGGCGCGCAGGCGCTGGATGCGGGCCAGTATGCCGGCCTCCTTCATCCCTCCACTCTACATCGCGGCCGCACGCTTGGCGAGCGCCAAGCGGGGAAAAAACCGGTTGCACTCCGCGCATGCGGCGCGCTATGCTAAAGGCGTTATGCAGGGCAGGAAACCGGTCCGATGAACATCAGTGTCCGATCTGCCGTCGTGGTGGCGTTCGCGCTGCTGGGTTACGGTACGACGGACTGCCGGGGAGAAACGGGTATGACCCACAAGCCGCAACGCCTGGTACGGGTTGCCGCCGGCGGGGGCCACTGGTTTCCAGGGGACCGCGCCACGCTCAGCCACATGGTCAACGACTTCATCGCCAAGGCCAATGTCCCTGTGGTCACCGGCCGGATCGTGGGCGCCATTTCGCCCCATGCGGGCTACGTGTATTCCGGCGCGGTGGCCGGTCATGTGTTCCGGGCGATCCAGGAGCAGGTGTCGCGGGGCGAGGCGCCGGACACGGTGGTGGTCCTGGGCTTCAGCCATCGGGGCGGCTGCCGCGGCGTGTGCCTGATGGACGGAGATGCCTTTCGGACTCCGCTGGGCGAAATCGAGATGGACAAGGAGGCCGTGGCCTTCATGACCGCCCACTATCCCGGCATGGTGGTCAATCCCGCGCCGCACCACGGCGAGCATTCGGCCGAAAACCAGGTGCCCTTTATCCAGACCGTGCTGCCCCGGGCGCGCCTGGTCCTGGCCCTGATCGGCGATCTCGACGACCGCACGCTAGCCGACCTGGCCGCCGCCTTGCGAGACCTGGCGGCGACTCGGTCGCTGCTGGTGATAGCCAGTTCGGACCTGCTGCATGACCCCGATTACACCCTCGTGACGCGCACCGACAAGGCCAGCCTCGATCGCGTGGCCGCGCTGCAGACCCGCGACCTGCTCGAGGCGTGGAGTGTGACCAACCAGACGTTCTGCGGCATGTCGGCCGTGGCGGTTGCCATGCGGTTCGCCGAACAGCAGGGCTGCCGCGAGGGCCTTGTGCTGCGCTACCGCAACAGCGGCGACGACTACCCGGACAGCCGCGGGCAATGGGTTGTCGGCTACGGCGCGGTTGTCTTTCCCGCCCGGGCCAAGCCCAGGCCGGCGGCCGCGAATTGACGCGCGGGCTCAGGGCGCCGGTTGAAGACGCGCGGCGACGGCCTCCGCCAAGCGCCTGTAGCCCTTGGCATTCGGGTGCACGGGATCGCTTTTCCAGGCGCCGCGGGACAGGATGTCCGGCAGGATCGCGCCGTCGTAGGGCACGCGGCTCTCGCGGGCCAGCCGGGCGTACAGTCGGTGCGCCCTGAGCCGCAGGCCGGGCGCGGGTACGCCAAGCAGCAGGACATCGGACCCCTCCGCGCGCAGCATCCGGACCATGGCCGCCAGGGTGCGGGCCAGTGCGTCGGGATCGCCCTTCCGCAGCAGATCGTTCCCGCCATGGCAGAGAATGACCAGGGAGGGTCGGTGCTCCCGCAAGACGGACGGGAGCCGGGCCAGCCCGGCGGCAGCGCGTTCGCCGGAGACGCCGGCATTGATCACCGGGCGTCCGACCAGCTCCTGGAGCTGGGCCGGGTAGCTCAAGCCCGGCTCGGCGCCGTCCCCGGCTGTCAGGCTGTCGCCGAATGCCACAATACAGGCGCCCGCGGGGAGCGGGCGCAGGGCGGGCGGCCGGCGGCAACCCGTTCCCCCGGCGGCAAGCAGTGCCGCCAGCCCGATTCGGCCCCAGGCTGCGGTCATTGGCGCCTCAGGTCGCGTCCAGCCGGGCGGTCTGCATGATACGGTCGCACAGGGCCGGAAATGAATACCCGGCCGCAGCAGCCGCCTTGGGCAGCAAACTGGTTTCGGTGAAGCCCGGAATGGTGTTCAACTCGAGCACGAACGGCGTTCCGTCCGGCGCCAAGCGCAGGTCAACCCGGCCCATGCCCCGGGCCCCGAGGGCACGGAAGGCGGCCAGGCTGATCTCCTGGCAGCGCCGGGCGATAGGTTCGTCCACCCGGGCAGGCACCTCGTAGCGGGTCAGACCGGGGGTGTACTTGGCGCGGTAATCGTAAATGGTGTCCGGCGCGTAGATTTCGAGTATCGGCAGCGCGGCGCAGTCCACGATGCCGACCGTCAGCTCGCGGCCCTCGATGAACCGCTCCACCAGGGCCTGCTCGGTGTAGCGCAGCGCGTCCTCGATCGCGGCGGGCCAGTCGGACTCTTCGCACACCTTGTGGCAGCCCAGGCTGGACCCCTGTTGCACCGGCTTGACGAATACCGGCAGCGGCAGGGTCCGCCGCCCGCCGCGTTGCAGCACGTTGCAGGGCGGGGTGGGGATGTCGCGGTCGGCGAGGACCTGTTTTGCGCGGACCTTGTCGAACGCCAGTCGGCTGGCCTCGGGGCCAGCGCCCGTATAAGGCAGGCCGCGCGCCTCGAGCAGGCTCTGGACCTGACCGTCCTCCCCGAACTCGCCGTGCAGGGCGATGAAAACCGCGTCAATGTCCGGCGGCAGTTCCAGAGTCCTCCGGCGCACATCCACGGCCACCGCGTCGTATCCAGCCTGGCGCAGGCCCAGCCATACGGCGCGGCCCGAGCGGAGCGAGATCTCGCGCTCGGCGGAGGGGCCTCCCATCAGGACGGCCACGCGGTCCAAACGGGGTTTATTCAAGGCGCACGATCTCCTCGTCCAACACGACGCCGGTCCGCTCGCGCACGGTTCGACGCATGCATTCCATCAGGGCCCGTACATCCGAGGCGGAGGCGCCCGGTTCCGTCACGATCACGTTGGCGTGGGCCTCGAGCACGCGCGCCCCGCCTATGCGGCGCCCCTTCAGGCCGCAGGTATCGAGCAGGCGTCCCGCGGACTCGCCCGGCGGGTTGCGGAACACGGAGCCCGCCGACGGCAGTCCTTGCAGCCAGGCCCGCCGCGCGAGCGCCTGCTCGACGCGCGCACGCACGGTGTCGGGCGCCGCCGGGGTCGCCGCGAGCACCGCCTCGAGGATGACGGCGTCGGCCAATCCGTCCGCGCGACGGTAGCCGAAGCCGAGGGCCGAGCCGGCCACCACGCGCGGCACGCCGCCGGCCCCCAGGAGGCGCACTTCGGACACGCGGTCCCCGAGGGACTCGCCCCAGGCTCCCGCGTTCATGCGCAGGGCGCCGCCCAGCGTGCCCGGAATGCCCGCCAGGAATTCCAGGCCGCCGAGCCCGGCGTCCGTCAGCCAGCGGGTGAGCGTCGCCAGCGGCAGGCCGGCGCCGGCCCGCACGAGCGTGCCGGACTCGCGCCGCAGAGCGCGGAACGCGGCGCCTGCCAGCCGGACCGTAACGCCCCGTACGCCCAGGTCGCTGACCAGCACGTTGCTGCCGGCGCCCAGCACGGTCACGGGCACACCCTGTTCGGCGCCCCAGCGCAGCAGCCGGGCCAGGTCATGTTCGCGTTCGAGTTCGGCAAACCAATCCGCGGCGCCCCCCACGCCGAGGGTCGTGTGCCGGGCGAGCGGCTCGCGCCGGCGCCACGCGGTAGCTCCCGTCATCCCGGTCAGGTCGTCCGCCCAGCCGTCCGCCGGGTCGAATCCCGCGCGGCCGGCTCCGACCCCATCGTGCCGTGCCCAGCTAGCCAGCCGGTCCACATCCCCCGCGCCGACGATCAGCAGGCCGTCGCCCGGCTTCAGTGTGGCGCGGAGCCAGGCCCAGGCCTGCTCGAGCGACTCCGCGCAGTGGACGGGCGTGACGCCCGCCGCGCGGAACTGCGCGTACAACGACCAGACATCGCCGCCCGGCGTATCGGGTTCCGAGGCCGCGTAGACCGGCAGGAGCAGCAGGTCCTCGACGCCCGCGAACGACGCGGCAAATGCCGCGCCGAGCGCCCGGGTCCGGCTGAACCGGTGCGGCTGAAAGACCGCGTGCCAGCGCGCCCGCGGGGCTTGTGCCAGGGCCCGCACGGTGGCGGCGATGGCCGTGGGATGATGGGCATAATCGGACACGACCGGGATGCCGCCGGACAGGTCAATGCGCTCGAACCGGCGCCGCACGGGCCGGAAGGATTCCAAGCCGGACCGCAGGGCCTCGAAGCCCAGCCCGCACTCGGCGGCGGCGGCGCAGGCGGCGAGTGCGTTCAGGACATTGTGGCGTCCCGGCGCGTGCAGCCGGACGAGGCCCAGCCGGTCGGCGCCGCGCCAGAGTTCAAAGCCGGTGACCCCCTCCCCGGCGCGAAGGTCGGCAGCCCGCCAGTCAGCTGCAGGATCGAATCCGTACGACTGCGCCCCGGACCGCCCGCGGCAGACGGCGGCGGCGCCCGGGTCGTCGGCGCAGAACACGAGCCTTCCGCGCACGGTGCGCGCCATGGTGGCAAAGCACGTCCGAACCGCCGCTTCGTCGGCATACTGCTCGGCATGATCGAACTCGACGGCCGTCACCACCGCCATGTCGGGAGCGTAGGCGGCCAGCGTACCGTCGCTTTCGTCGGCTTCCGCCACGAACCAGGGGCCGCGCCCAAGCGCGGCCGGCGGGCCGACGGCCAGCAGACCGCCAATGGCATACGAAGGGTCGAGCCCCGCCTGGCGCAGCAGGTGGACGATCAGGGCGGTGGTCGTGGTTTTGCCGTGCGTGCCGCAGACAATCAGCGAGCGGAACTCCGTCAGCAGGGCGGCCAGCACGTGGCCGCGCTGGAGCACGGGGCACCCGCGGGACCGCGCGGCCTCCAGTTCGGAATGGTCCGGGCGCAGGGCCGTGGTGCGGATGATCCAGTCGGCCCGTTCCGCGTGGGCCGGGTCGTGTCCGATGGACACGGGAATCCCGCACGCTTGCAGCCATTCGGTCATCGGGCCGGCATGCAGGTCGCATCCGGAGACCCGTGCGCCACGCTGCTGAAGGAGTCGGGCCAGGGCGGCCATGCCGATGCCGCCGATACCTGCCAGGTGCACGGTGCCCAGGCCGGCCAGCAGGCGCCGGGCGGTCTCCACGGCGGCCGTCGCATCGGCACGCTCAACGTCGTTGGGGCAGGGCAGGGGGACGCTCACGGAGCGGCGCTCCCGACGACTCGCGGGGGTTGCGCCGCGGGCGCGTCACGTCCGCGCGCGGCGGTTTCCACCAGGTCGGCCAGCCGTTCGGCGGCGTCGGGCCGGCTGAGCGCCCGCGCCGCCTGCCGCATCGCGGCCAGCCGGGCCGGCTCCGCGGCGGCGGCGCGGATGAGATCGGCCAGCCGGACCGCGGTCAGGTCGGATTCGGCGCAGACGGTCGCCGCGCCCGCGTCCGCGAGCGCGCGGGCATTGGCCTGCTGGTGGCGGTCGGCCGCATGGGGGTAGGGGACCAGGAGGGCCGGGACGCCGAAGGCCGCGAGCTCGGCGCAGGTCGCCGCGCCGCTGCGGCAGACCGCCAGATCCGCCCGGCGGTACGCGCGCGGCATGTCGTGCAGGAAGGCAAAGACGGCGTGCGGCAAGCCTGCCGCACGGTAGCGCCCGGCGAGCGCGGCGGCATCCGGCGCGCCGGCCAGGTGGATGACCTGCAGGGGGCAGCCGGCCTGGTGCAGGGCGCACAGGGCCGTGCCGGCGAGGGAGTTCAGCGCCCGGGCTCCGCGGCTGCCGCCCATGACCAGCAGGGTGAACTGGCCCTCCGCCAGCCCGCGCCACGGGCCGGGCTCCGGGTCGGCGCCCGGCGGGCGCTCCCGGATGGGAATGCCGGTGATAACCGTGTGCGGGTGGCCCAGTGCCCGGGCCGCCTCCGGGAATCCGAGCGCCAGGGCGTCGGCCCGGCTCGCGAGGAAGCGAACGGCGCGGCCGGGAATCACGTTGGCTTCGTGGAGCACCACGGGAACCGAGAGCCAGTGGGCGGCCAGGACAGGTCCGACCGACGCATAGCTTCCCATGGCCAGGAGCGCCTGGAGGCGCCGGCGCCGGATGGTGACGACGCAGCGCGCCGCCGCCAGGATCATGCCGCCCGCCGCAAGCGCCCGGCCGGGCAGCGACGCGCCGGCCAGGCCGCGGGCTCGCACGGTCATCACGGGACCGTTCCAGCCGGCGAGCGCGGTGGACTCGCCCGGCTTGCCGGCCAGCCAGAGTTGCACGTCATGGCCGCGCCGGCGCAGGGCCTCGGCGGCGGCCGCACCCGGCAGGATGTGCCCTCCCGTTCCGCCGCATGCCACCGCGATCCTCATGCCCAGCTCCCTCACGACGCCTGGGTCTGCTGGTTGGCGGACGCGGCGGGCGACAGGAAGAGGCGCTGCATCTCCAGTTGCCAGTGGCGCTCGTGGGCGCCGGGCGTCGAGACGTCCGGCGCGATCAGCTTGAGTTGCGCGCGCACCGCGGGGGCCAGGGCCAGCACGTCAATCGGCCGCGCCACGACGCCCTGCACCCGGCGGTCGTTCAGGCGGCGGATGGCGGGCCTGTGCTCGGGGGCGGCCACGAAGAGGATCAGCGTCTTTTCGAAGCCCAGCGTGCGCGAGAGCGCCGTGAGCAGCTCCTCGCCGGGCAGGTCCTGCATGAGCCAGTTCCAGATGACGATCTTGGGATGGACCTCGAGTATCCGCCGCAGCGCGTCCTGGCCCCGGCGTTCGAGCATGACCTTGAACCCGCCGGCCTTGTGCATGGCCGTGCCGATCATCACCAGTTCGGCCACCTCGTCGTTCGCGACCAGGACCGTGGTGGACGCCGAGGCCGCCAGCATGCCCCGCGACAGCACCCGGCGGATGCACGCCAGCAGCGCCAGCGGCTGGACCGGCTTGAGCAGGTAATCGTTGGCCCCGTGTTCCAGCGCCTCGACCATGTGGGCCTCCGTGGCGACCAGCATGATGGCCGGGATGCGGCGCAGCGCCGGATCCGCCCGCAGCGTCTGGAGCACGTCCAGGCCCGACGCCGCGTCGTCGGCGTCTATCAGCGCCAGGTGGCAGCGCCGCGCGCGCGCCGCCTCCGGCGCCCCGGCGGCTTCCGTGAGCGTCACCTCCACGGGCAGGTGGTTCTTGCTGATCAGGCCCCGGATGATCCCAGCCAGGACCTGGTCGCGCGACACGATCAGGATATGGTCCTTGCGGCGGGCGCCCTCCGTTTCGCTCGAGGCGATGCGGTTGCCACCCGCCGATTCGGCCAGGTACAGGAAGTGCGCCGCGCGTTCCATGGCCTCGTCACAGGGCGTCTGCTCGTTGACCACGGTCAGTCCGGCCGACAGCGTGATGGAGGCCGGCTCTCCCGAGGGCATCGCGAGCGTGGAGCGGCGCAGGGCGGCCATGATTTTCTCGATGGCGCGCATGCCGCCAAACTGGTCTTCGCCGGGGAACAGGACGGCGAACTCGGCCAGTTCCCAGCGGGCAATCACGTCCATGGCACGAAAGGAGGCCGAGAGCACGGCGGCCACGTGGCGCAGCACGCGGTCGCGGAAAGCGGCGCCCTGCTCGTCGAGCACATCCTGGAGCCGGTCGATTTTGAGCAAGGCCAGCGCGGCCGGCTCGTGGCCGGTGTTGGCCGGCCCGCGGAGCGCCGCGTGGTGCTCGCAGAAGGCGGCCCGGTTCAGGAGTCCCGTGAGCAGATCGCGCCGCGCCGCGCGCTGGGTCTCGCGGGCGCGCTTCATGCGCTGGGCCACGTAGTCGGCAATCTGGTCCGGATCCACCGGCTTCTGAAAGAGGCTGTCGGCGTCCAGGAGCAGATTCTGCTCCGCCTGGTCATCGCTGAGCCGGGCGGCCATGACGACGACGGGGATCGAGGCCGTCAGGGGGCGCGAGCGCAGGGCGGCAATGAGGGTGCGCCCGTCCGCGTCGGGCAGGAACAGGTCCACCACGATGAAGACGATCTCGCGCGCGGTCAGGACGCGCTCCGCCTCGGCGGCCGTGTGGACGCGGACCGACGTTTTGCCGCGGTCGCGCAGCCGGTCGGTCAGGGCCGCGGCGACTGCGTCGTCGGCTGTCACAATCAGCACCGAGGCGATAGGGGGCGAATGTCCGGCCGTCTCGCGGCGCAGGGTGGCGAGCAGCGCTTCGCCCCGCGCGGCGAGATCCGGCTCGGCGGCGGCCTCGAGTGCCCGGGCCGCGTCGGCCAGCTCGGGAAACGCGTACGCCTCGCTGGAGACGCGGAGCGTCCGGGCCCATTCCCGGAGAGACGCGCGGTCGTCGGCAGGCTGAGCCGGGAGCCGCTGCAACGCGTGCTCGAGGGCTTCGATGCGCGGGCCCAATCCCTGGCGGTACCACTCGCGCTGGGCGGCGTCCATAAGCGTGCCTTGGTGCCGGTTTGCGGGCGCCGGCGTACATTACGGGTGAAAATACAGTTCGAGCTGTCCGCGCTCCTGCTTCTCCACGCGCCACACGTCGAGCAGTGCGCCCGTGCCGGCCGGCCGCTCGCGGGCGAGCACGAAGTCGTCCACGTCCAGGGGCGACATAGTCGCCACGACGAACACCCCCATATGGGCGGCCTTGCGCAGACGCTCAAAATCCTCGCGGGCCGCCACGTCGCGCACGAAAAGCAGGTCGGCGTTCAGGCTGAAGCCGATGCGAATGCCCTGATCGATGCTGGCCAGGTCGGTGCCCATCTCGCACTGGACGACGATCGAGCGGTGGTGCTTGAGGAGAAACAGGGTGCTCATTTCGACCACGAAGATGACGCGCGCGTGGTGCTCGCTGAGCCACTTCAGGAGCGCATAGACCACCAGGTCGGCGTCGAGCAGGGAGGCTCCCGACACGATCAGCAGGCCGCGCCTGCAGGCCGCGAAGCGCGTTTCGGCCTGCCGCGCCACGGAGGGATCGGCCGCGAGCTCGCTGAGCGCGGGCGGCTCGAAGGGCACCTTGAAGAGCGCCACAATGTAACTGCCCCGCTGCGTGAGGTACCAGACCCGGAATCGGCCCATGCCGGCGACGCCGAACGAAAACGAGCCCTCCTTGCCCAGACTCGCGGCGCCGCCGCCGGCCTGGGCGCGCAGGGCCACCAGGGTGTCATGGATGTCCCGGTCCGTCAACGGCTGCTCGGCCGCCGGCAGGAGCTCGCCGGCCCGGCGTCGCATGGGAACCGCGTGCGGGGCCAGGAACAGTTCTCGGTCGTCGCGGCTGCGCGCGAGGATGTCCAGCAACTGGGGCGTGTAGTTCATGCGCCGGGCGTCTCCCCGTAGCGTCCGACCGCGAGGCGTTCGCCGGCCATGGCGGAGGAAGTGGCCCACAGCCCGGCATTTTCAATTTTCCCCTGACACTCGAGGAAGCCCGCCACAATCGCGGGATCAAAATGCACGCCGCTTAGCCGGCGGATCTCGGCGACGGCGTCCTCGGCCGAGATGGCCGGCTTGTACCGCCGCGGCGAGCGCATGGCGTCGTAGACGTCAATCACCGAGAACAGGCGGGCGCCGAGGCAGATGGCCTCGCCCTGCAGGCCCCGGGGATAGCCGCTGCCGTCGAAGCGCTCGTGGTGCGCCAGGACGATGTCGGCGGCTTGCTGGAGAAACGGGCTGCGCTCGAGGAAGGCGTGGCCGATGGTCGGGTGCTGCCGCATGACCTGCCACTCGTCCTCGTTCAAGGCGCCGGGCTTGAGCAGGATGGCATCCGGGATGCCGATCTTGCCGATGTCGTGGAGCAACGCGCCCCGGCCGATGTCCTTGAGCGCCTCGCCGTCGAAGCCCATGGAGGTGGCCAGCAGGAGGGTCAGGTCCCGCACCCGTGTGCTGTGCTGGCGCGTCTCGAACTCGCGGGCGTCCAGCATGGCCACCAGGGCCTCGAGGGTGAACTCGTAGGAGCGGCGCAGTTCGTCGAGCGCGGCGATGACTTCCGCGTTCTTGGCCCGGATCATGTCCTCGAGGTGCTGCTGGTAGCGCTGGTTTTCCACCACCAGGCGCCGGTATTGCAGGGCGCGCTGGAGCACCGCCAGGAGCTGGTCGCGGACAAACGGCTTGCCGACGAAATCGTAGGCCCCGTGGCGCAGGGCGGCCACGGCGTTGTCCAGCGTGGCGTGGCCGGTGATCACGATGCGCACGAGGGTCGGGTCGAGCTGGTCGAGGGCCGAGAGGAAGGCAAAGCCGTCCTGGCCGGGCAGCGAGAGGTCGGTGAGCACCACGTCGTAGCGGCCCGGCTGGTCCCGGAGCGAGGTGAGTCCCTCGTCGGCGCTCGATTTCAGCTCGGTCCGCAGGCCGAGCGGGTTCAGCATCCGGCTGAGCAGGCGCCCCATCTGGGGGTCGTCGTCCACGATCAGCAGCCGGCCGGACAGGCCGGCGCCGGGCGCCGGCTCGGCGCCCGGCGCGTCGGGCGGGGCGCGCAGGCGCGCTTGCAGGTCCTCCCAGGCGCAGAGACGGTTGCGGCCCTGGGCCTTGGCCTCGTACAGCGCCTGGTCGGCGCGCGCCAGGATCTCCTCGTGCGAGGGCACGTGGTCGTCCGGCAGGAAGCTGGCAATGCCCATCGAGAGCGTCAGGCGCAGGGGCCGGGTCTCCTTGCAGAACTCGGTCTGCCGGACCTGTTTCAGAATGCGTTCCGCCAGCTGGGTGGCGCCCGCCGTGTCCGACTTGGGCAGGAGCAGCATGAACTCGTCGCCGCCGTAGCGGCCGACGATGTCCGAGGTCCGCACGAGCGTCCGCAGCAGCGCGGCGGTCTCGCGGATGACCTGGTCGCCGGCCTGGTGCCCGTGCTGGTCGTTGATCTGTTTGAAGAAGTCAATGTCCAGGATCAGGACCGACATCGGCGTGCGGTAGCGCTTGGTCATCGCGAACAGGCGCTGCCCCTCGGCGTCCAGGTGGCGCCGGTTGTACAGGTCGGTGAGCGGATCCCGTATCGCCAGCTGGCGCATGCGGGTGAGCGCCGCCAGGAACGTCGAGAGATGGTTGGCGGCGTGGTAGAGGAAGGTGATGTCGGTCACCGAAAAGGCGTCCGCCCGCAGCGAGGCCAGCATCAGCAGGCCGCAGACCTCGCCGCCGGTGATCACCGGCACCGTGGTGAGGCTGGCGACCTCGACGTCGGCGGGATCCTCGCGGACCACGCCCTCGATTTCGACGCGCACCATGTCCACCGACAGGTTCCTGGCGGTCAGCACGCGGTAGCGGGCAATCAGCTCGCCGATGATTCGCGCCGCCACGGCTTTCGGCTGGGGTTGCTTGAGCCGCAGCAGGATCAGGCGCTCATCGGCTTCCACGGCCAGCATGCCGATCACGTCGCAGGTCATGATCCGGCCGATGCCGAGGCTGAGCCCGCGCAGGGCCTGGCTAAGGTTCTGGGCCTGAATGGCGGCCTCGCTGATCTGGCGCAGCACGCCGAGCTGGTACTGGATCTGGTCGAACAGTTGGGCGCCCAGCACCTTGGTCTTGGCCCGCTTGGCCGCGACCTCGTCGCGAACTGCCTTGAGCAGCAGGCGGTTTTCGATCGGCTTGGGAATGAACTGGGTAACCCCAACCCGGCGGGCCTTGTCGATGTCGCGGTCGTCCAGGTAGCCGCTGGTGATGATGATGCCGAGCCACGGCCAGATCTTGCGCGCCTCCTGCAGGAAGGCCATACCGTCCATTTCCGGCATGCGCAGGTCCAGAATGGCGACGTCGAAGTCCTGGCGCAGCAGGCACTGGAGCCCCTCCTGGCCGTTGCGGACGGTTTCGACGGCGCAGCCCTCCGCGGTCAGTATCCGGTGCAGCAGGCGGCGCATCGAGTCCTGGTCGTCCAGCACGAGGACGCGAATGCCGGCGTCGGGTGCCGGGTCGTTGACGGTTTGCTCCATGGCGCGGTCTCTGCGAGAGTGCTTCCGACTGTTTTTACCCGCTCGGCGCGCTCCGGGCAAGCCGGAAAACGCGTTCCGGCCCGGCGCGAATGGCCGTGTCCCGCCGCGCGAGCAGCGGTTGACAGGGCGCGCGTCAACGAGTAGGGCAACGGCTCCGGCAGTCAGGAGACAGAACTCGGACGTCGGAAGCTTTGCCATTCCGGTGAGGCCCAACCCGAGCATGGCACAGCCGTTTCCGGCCCGACGCGCTGCGTCACGCCGGCTCGGCCTCGAGCGCGGCGCGCAGTTCGGCGGCCGCGCCGTCGAGTACGGGCTCGGGCGTGATCAGCGGGGGCATCAGGTAGAGCACCGGTCCGAGCGGCCGGAGCAGGATTCCGCGCGAGCGGAGACGCGCCGCGACGCGCGCGGCCCGGGCGGTCCCGTTCGGGCCGGGATCGAGTTCGACGGCGGCCAGCAGGCCCAGTCCGCGCACATCGCGCACGCCCGGCCGGCCCCGCAGGGGCGCCAGGGACTCCAGCAGGCGGCCGCCCACGGCGCGGGCGCGCGGCACGAGGCCGTCGTCCTCGATGACCGCCAGCGCGGCGAGCGCGACGGCCGCGCCCAGCGGGTTGCCCGCGAAGGTGTGGCCGTGGTAAAAGGTATGGTCCTCGGGCTCGTCGGCGAACGTCTCGTAGATCGCTTCGCGGACGATTGTGGCGCTCAGCGGGAGGATCCCGCCCGTGAGGCCTTTACCGAGGCATACGATGTCCGGATCGAGCCCGGCGTGCTCGAAGGCGAAGAACCGGCCGGTCCGGCCGCAGCCGACGGCTATTTCGTCGGCAATCAGCAGGACCTCGTGGGCGCGGCAGAGCGCCGCCAGGCGGGCCAGGAAGCGCGGCGCATAGAGGCGCATGCCGGCCGCCCCCTGGCACATCGGCTCCACGATGAGCGCGGCGGTCTCGGCCCCGTGCGCGGCCAGCAGGGCGGCCGCGGGTTCGGCGCACTCCGCCGCGCAGGTGCGCGGGTCGCGCCCGGCGGGGCAGTGTGAGCAGGCCGGCGCCGCGAGGCGCCGCACGGGGAAGCAGAGCGGCTGGAACGGGGCGTGAAAGGCGTCCAGGAACCCGAGCGACACCGCCCCGAGCGTATCGCCGTGGTAGGCCTGCTCGAGGGCCAGGAACCCGGCCCGGGGCCGGCCCCGGTTGTGCCAGTACTGGACCGCGATCTTCAGGGCGGCCTCGACGGCGCTGGCGCCGTCGCTTGCAAAAAAGACGCGCCGCCGCGGGTCGGGAAACAGGCCGGCCAGCCGCGCCGCCAGCTCGATGGCGCCGGGATGCGAGAGGTTCCCCAGCATGCTGTGCTGGAGGCGTCCGGCCTGGCGCCGCAGGGCGCGGACGAGCCTCGGGTGATTATGCCCCAGGATGCAGGCCCACCAGGAGGCGATGGCGTCGAAGTACCGGCGTCCGTCGCTGTCCACCAGGTAGACCCCGTCGCCCCGGACCATCACAGGGAACGCGTCCGTGCGCATGGCCGAATGGCGGGAGTAGGGGTGCCAGAGATGGAGCCGGTCCAGCGCCCGCCAGGCCTCCGTGCGCCCGGGTCCGGGCCGGCGGGCGCGGCGGCGGTCCGGGCGCGCGGTGTGGGCGGAGCCGTTCATCGGGTGCGCTCCGGCGCGCCGGCCAGCCAGGGAAGGGCCGGCGCCAGGGCGGCTTCGGCGATCCGGCGGAACGCGTCCGGCGAACTCGCGGCCAGGCGCGGAATGAACGGCAGCCGTCCGAGCACGCGGACGCGGCCGATCCGGGCCAGGGTGCGCTCGTTGTCGCGTTCGATCCAGCCGCGCCGGCCGGGTTGGGCGGCGTTGAACACCACGCCCTGCACGCGCAGCCCCGCGCGGCGGAGCGCCTGCAGCGTAAGCCATCCGTGGTTGAGCGCCCCCAGGCCCTGCCGGGAGACGAGCACGACGGGCAGGTCCAGCGTCGCCATGAGGTCCAGCATCAGCGTTCGCCCTCCGAGCGGCACGCCGACGCCCCCCGCCCCCTCGACGATCACGCGGTCATGGCGCGCCGCGAGCGCCCGGAAACTCGAGCACAGGCCGGCCGCGCGGATGGGGTGTCCGGCGAGGGCCGCCGCCAGGTGCGGCGAGCAGGCCGGCGCCAGGCGGCAGGGCGCCATGCGCTCATAGTCCGCCGGCGTGGGCAGGAGGCCGGCACGCGCTAGGCAGAAATCGAGGTCCGGCGCCCGCAGGCGGGATCCGCGTCCGCGGGCGCCGGTCTGTACGGGCTTCATCGGCACGGCGTCCAGGCCACGCGCCCGCAGCAGCGCCAGCACCGCGGCCGCGACGACCGTCTTGCCCACGCCCGTGTCCGTGCCGGTAATAAACAGGCCGCGCGCCGTCATGCCAGTGGTCTCCTCGCGCGCCGCGGCGGACTGCGCCCGGCGCCTGCCGCCCAGAAGATACCGCCCGGACACGCCGCTGGCAAGCGGGTACGCGGGTCTGGCCCCATGGGCCACGCCCGCGGCGCGACACGGGGTATTTCAAGTCTTGCCAGGCCGGGCCTCGGCGCGCTAGGATGGCTTTGCGGTGCGCGGCCGCGGATGGACCGCGCGCAGGAAAGGAATACCCCCATGGAGTCCCCGGACCGGCTGGCCGAGATCTTCCGCATGCAGGCGGAACTGAACGCGCGCATCGGGATTGACACGCTGCACCTGCCGGAGTCCCGCAAGCCGGAGTGGGTGCTCAACTACTGCCGGGCGATGTCCCAGGAAATCGCCGAGCTGACCGACAGCGTTCCCTGGAAATGGTGGGCCCGTTACCAGACGTTCGACAAGCAGAACGCGCGCGTGGAGGTGGCGGACCTCTTTCACTTCCTGGTCTCGCTGGCTCAGGTGCTGGACATGAGTGCCGCGGATATCTTCGAGGCCTATTGCAAGAAGCACGCCGTGAATGTGCGGCGCCAGGAGCATGGCTACACGGAAAAGGCCGACGGCGACAGCCGCCACATCTAGCTCGCATCCGGGAACGGCCGCGCCCGGCCCGGCGCCGGGCTAGGTGTAACGCAGGATTTCCTCGGCCGTCGTGTAGCCGTCGAGCACGTTGCGGATGCCGTCATCGCGCAGCAGGCGCATCCCTTGCTCGACCGCCTTGTTGCGCAGCGCAAGGGTGGGCCTGCGCTCGTTGATCAGTTCGCGGATGGGGTCGGTGATCGTCAGGTACTCGACCAGCGCCTTGCGGCCCCGGTAGCCGGTCTCGTGACACGCGGGGCAGCCCTTGCCGTAGAAGAACGGCCGGCCGGCAACCGCCTCGGCTTTCAGCCCCATGCGGTCGAGCAGCGTGGCATCCGGGTTGAAGGGCGTCTTGCACTTCTGGCAGATCGTGCGCACGAGGCGCTGGGCGAGCACCGCTTCGAGCGTCGAGGAAATCAGGTAGGGCTCGACGTTCATGTCAATCAGGCGCGTGACGGCGCCCGGCGCGTCGTTGGTGTGCAGGGTGCTCAGCACGAGGTGGCCGGTGAGCGAGGACTGGATGGCGATCTGAGCCGTTTCCAGGTCGCGGATTTCGCCCACCATGATGATGTCGGGATCCTGGCGCAGGAAGGCCCTCAGGCAGCGCTGGAAGGTCACGCCGATGGCCTCGTTGGCCTGGACCTGGATGATTCCCTCGATGTCGTACTCCACCGGGTCCTCGACCGTCAGCAGCTTGCTCTCGATGACGTTGATGCGGCGCAGCGCCGAGTACAGCGTGGTCGTTTTGCCGGAGCCCGTCGGCCCGGTGACGATGAGGATGCCGTTCGGCTTCTGGATGTCCTGGCTGAAGGTCTCGTAGACGTCGGTGGGCATGCCGAGGTTTTCCAGGTCGAGCGACACCGTGGAACGGTCCAGGATGCGGAGCACCACGCTTTCGCCGAACTGGGTGGGCAGCGTGGAGACGCGGAAGTCAATCTGGCGCCCGAGCATGTTCATCTGGAGCCGCCCATCCTGGGGGATGCGCCGCTCGGCGATGTTCAGGTTCGACATGACCTTGATGCGGGAAATGATCGGCAGCGCCAGCCGGCGGGGCGGCGGCGACATCTCGTACAGCGCGCCGTCCACCCGGTAGCGGATCTTGAAATCGGTTTCAAACGGCTCGAAGTGGATGTCGGAGGCCTTTGATTGGACGGCCTCGTAGAGCACCACGTTCACAAAGCGCACGACGGGCGTCGCGTTCGCGGCCTGTTCGAGCCCCGTCTCGTCCTCCTTGCCCTCGGAGAGCTCGATCACGCTGCCCTGGTCCATTTCCGACTCGAGCTTGGTGAGCATGTCGTTGATCGAATCGCTCTCCGCGCCGTAAAACTTGGCGATCAGCCCCTTGACGTCGTCCTCGCGGGCCAGCACGAAGGTGATGTCGCGGGTGAGCACGAACCGGATCTCGTCCACCATCTCGGGCGACAGGAGCTGGGCGGTCGCCAGGACGACGCCGGAGGCGTCCACGCTGACGGGCGCGACGTTGTACATGCGGGCGACGCTGGTGGGGATGGCCTTGATGACCTCCTCGGGGATCTCACGCTCGCCCAGGCTGATGACCGACGTGCCCAGGTGGCTGGCGATCAGCACCAGCAGGTCGTCCTCGGACAGGATTTGAAGGTCGAGCACGACCTTGCGCAGGGTATTGCCCGTGCGCTTCTGCTCCTCGAGCACCTCCTCGACCTGGCTGGCCGGGATGGTCTTGGTGTCGAGCAG
>CAZUYI010000010.1:0-19322 GCA_964624095.1 uncultured Verrucomicrobiota bacterium
CCTTTTTTATGCCCTCGTTTCCTGGTGCGAGGAAAGGGGCATGGCGCCATGAACGTCACACGGAACGAATCGTCAGAATCGGTGCGTCTGCACAGGTTCCTCGAACGTGCAAACGCCCTGATTCGGAGCTTGCCGGTATCCCCAGGCCGACATATCCGGTCCTGTCCCATGAAGTGTGACTGGCGGCGCTGGAACTCAGCCACGCCTGACCGATTCCGGCTGGCCGATCCGGACGAGCACAACAGGGCGGCATCTGCGCAACAGGCCGTCCGGGGACGGAGGCTCCAAACGATTCGCGCCCGCTGGGAGCGGGCCGCGGACGATGCCTTCTATCAACCGGATCCAGACCCGCACACGAGTTATAAGGCCGGCTCGCCCTGCCATGTGCATACGAGCTTCCGACTCGGGAAACAGCGAATCCACATTGACAGGCTAATGATCGAACGAGGTGGGCCGTTATGCGTGTTCATCGAATATCGCATTTACATTGACGGAGCAGTGGCGGGCCGGGGTGGTATATGTGGCGGTCCATACGGAAACGGGAACATGGATTTGCCAGCTGTCGCGTTCCTGGATTCGCGGCGGATCCTGTCCGTAGATGAAGACCTGAGCATCGGCATTTGGGAATACCTGCCCCTCCCCGCCGGCACGGGGCCGGAGCCACCGATCGTCGGACAGCCGCAGTCGGCCAACGCCCGCTGACTCTCCCCATGGATCGGGCCGGGATCAGGGAAGTCCGGTTGGCTGGATGCCAGGTTGATCCGCGAGCCGCCGGGCCGGCCTTGGTTACGGCCCCTCCGCATGGAAGCCAACTGTGGCGCGGGCCGCGCCGCGGCCGGCGGCCATCACGGCACGCGCGTCATTCACGCGTTGGCCGCGCTCTGGTACCCGGGGGAAAGAGCGGGCTCGCCTGACATCCGGAAATCAATGGCCGGCGGCACGGGATAGTCCCGGCGCACACGCGCCCGCAGGGCCTCGGTCACGGGCACGCGCTCCGCGGCGGCCAGGCGCCGGGCGTGGAAGTTGAACCATAGATCCGAAAACGAGGTCTCCCCCTCTTGCAGGTCGTCCATGAACGACTGTTCGGCCATGATTGCCTCGACGGTCTTGAAGTTGTTCGTCTCCAACGCCGCCCACGCCTCGAGCAGCCGGATGCGCCCGGCGACGCGGACGGATGGGGGAAGGTCCTTCACCAGATTCAGCCAGTCGCGCGGACGCCCCGCGTCCAGCAAGGCCCGGCCGCATTCAACGGCCAGTGGACGCAGGGAAGGCCGCATGCGGCAGGCCGTGATGAACCCGTCGGCGGCGGCGTTGAACCGGTTGTCCTCCCGGTCGAGCGTTGCGATGTTGCGCAGGGCCCACGGCGTGCGGGCGTGTTCCAGCGACCGCTCCCACGCGAGGCGTGCCGACTCCCGGTCTCCCGCGTAATACCGCATCACCCCGAGGTGCAGCCAGGCCAGCCAGTTCGCCGCCGTCTCCCGGCTCAGGGCATGCTCCAGCAACGCGCGCCATTCCGCCTGCACCAGGTAGCTGCCCGGCTCGGCATCGGCCGCGCAGCCGGGAAACGTGCCCTCCCGGAGGAGCGTCAGCCAGGGCCGCTGCGCGTCGCTCAACGAGGCGTCGTCAAACATGAGTTCCCCGGAACAGAAGGGCCGCTCGCCGAAAACCTGCCGGCGGTGCCGCTCGAGCGCGCCCCACCCGGCTCCGCGCTGAATCAGTTCCATTATCGGCCGGACCGCATGGTCTCCAGCCCGCGCCTGCTCGCGGTCCAGTACGGCAGGGGGCACGAGGCGGTCGAGAGCCGCTTCAACGGCTCCCCGGGCCGCCATCCAGTCGGCGCCGTGCACGGCGGCCGGATCGGCCTCCATCAGGCCGTAGGCTTCCAGCCACGCCCACTCGGCGCCGGCCGGCATCGAACGATATTCCATCTGTGTCCGGGCGAGGCCGGCCTGCACCTCGATGTAGGCGTGCCCCGGCCTGGAAAGCCACGACTGCCACCGTTTCCCGCCGGGCCCGGTTCCCCAGGCAAAAAGCTTTCGGCCGCGGAGCCGTTCGGTCGAGACCTGCGCCAGGCCTTTGCCCGCTCCATCCAGCGCCGTGATCCAGGGCCGGCAGCCCTCCGGGATACGGAAGAAAAAGTCGGCCGACTGACTCAGACGGGTTGAATACGTTACATCCCGCCCATCGGCTTCGGGGATCGGCACCCGCCGGATGCCGCCCCTGCCGTAGTTGAGGCTGTAGGCCTCGTCCGCCGGCGCGAGCACGCGCGTGTCCGGCGTTTCCGGCACCGCGATGTTGGACCACCAGTACATGGGAACTGCCCGGTCGTGCGGGTTCGCGATGCGGCCATGCACATACAGCACGGGCGAGCCGTCCGGCAGGTAGGCGTCAATCTGGAAGGGAACCTGCCGGACCCGCTCCCATTCGTACAGCCGCAGGATGGGAGTGCCGTCCTGCCCCTGCGCGCGGGCAGCGAACAGCGGAGCACAGGTGAAGGGAGAATGGCCCATCAGGCCGATGTTCCATTCCACCCCGCCGCTGAACCACGCGTTGCGAAGAGCCAGATTGGCCGGCTGGAAGACCGGATTGACCTCCAGGAGCTCCCGGCCGGACGGCTTGTGGACCAGCGACCACAGCCGCCCGCCGAGCTCGAGGAGGAACGTGGCGCACAGCCATTCGTTTTCGAGGACCGCAACCCGGAAGACACGGGGCCGAAGGCGCCGGCCGTATCCGTCCTGCATCGTGTACGGCAGGCAGTTCGCCACGTGACCGCGGGCTGTGGCTTCCAGCATCGCGGGCGAGGCGTCGGGTACCGACTTCAGGGCGTGCACGTTGGACACACCGCCGAATGGCGGCAGCGGATTGTCCGGACCGAGATCCGCCGCCGGCATGGACCATGATTCAATCCGCAACTCGCTCATGCGCACCGTGTTCGGATGGATATAATCCAGCGCCTCAAGCCCCCAAAATCTCGGTCAATTCTCGGAGCTCTGGCGATGACTCGTGTACCCCGGTCCCGCCTGTGTGTCAAGTCAATTATTGAATATTGAGACTTGACCCCTATCCGGCGTCAGGCGCGATCCAGCGTCCCGCGCGCCCGGCGGCGCCAGGCGGTGGGCGTCAGGTGCGTGTGTTGCTTGAAGGCCCGGTTGAACTGCTGGATGCTCCCGAACCCGCAGGCAAAGGCGATCTCGGAACAGGTCTGGCGCGTCTGCGCCAGCCGGTCGCAGGCTCGCGCCAGGCGCAGGTCCCGCAGGTAGGCATGTACGGTCGTGTCGGCGGCGGCCTTGAACGTGCGCCCAAGGTGCCGCACGGAGACACGCAGCGCCTGCGCCGCAGCCGCTAACGTCACGGGCTCGGCGGCATGGTCCTGCAAGTAGCGCCGCGCCCGTTCCGGGAGCGCCAGCGCCTGCCCGGCCGAGGCGCGCCGCGCCTGCAGGTGCATGATCTGGTTCGCGAACAGGCTCAAAAGCAGCAGCACGTCCCGCTGCCGGTCCTTGGGCAGCCAGCGGGATTGGAGAAAGAGCGGTTTCAGCGGCGCCACGCGGCGCGCCGGCAACCCCAGCCGGCACAGCGCGGCCCGCGTATGCCGCCAGCCGCGCAAGGTCGGAGGATGGTCGAGAATCTGGCCGCTTAGCATCACGGCCACCAGGGTCTGGTCCACCATGATCGGCAGCGCGAACTCCCGCAGGCCGGCGTGGCAGCAGTAGGCCAGCGGCAGGTGGGTTTTCCGCACCTGCTCCAGCGCCATTCGGTCCGAGTGTAGGCAAGCGCCGTATGTCCGCGGCAGGCGCTGCATCGCGGCGCAAAACCGGTTAACCCGCCCCTGCCGGCCGGACGGGATAAAATTCCGGCCGTCGGCGGAGAGCAACCCGATGTTCAGCCCGAACAGCCGCCAGATCAGCCGGAACAGGCTGCGCCAGGCCGGCAGCCGCGCCAGGGCCACGAACGCCGCCGCCGGCGTCTCCGTATCCGGCGGCTCAAGGCTCCGGATGGTAGTCATGCCGCAGACTACATCGGCCGCGCTAGGATGTCCAGAAATGCGTATGGTTTTGGCAGGATTTGAGTAGGCGCCAGGCGGCCGAGTGGTTACGATAAGAGCCAACAGGAGGAGCATTCCCATGCGAGGTCCGGTAGTGACGCGCGGTGATCGCCCGACCAACCCGGCCTGGATGGCGACGCTGGCGTCCGCCCGGCCCTATGTCCCCCTGGCGCTCGGCAACGGCACCGATTGCCTCGTGATCGGCTTCACGGGCTCGATGTGCAACAGCCGCGGACACGACGAACAGCACCAGGGGCTGATCCCCGGCTGGTACAAGGCCGCACACCGCGTCTATTACATCCCGGCCGCGGTCCGGCGAACCAGCCGGCTGGAAGTCAACCCGGGGATCGAGACCGGCAAGGCCAGTCCCGTCATCCAGGCCGGCTACGCCGTGCGCGTGGACGGGGAATTGGCCGGCGTCACGGACTACCGCCAGACCTTCGACCCGCGCCGGGCGACGGTCATCACCCGGGTATCCTTCCGCGATGTCGAACTCGAGGTGGCCGCCTGGCTCACGGACGACTCGATCTGGGTCGAGCGCCTCCGCTGCCTGCGCGTTCCCGCCGATAAGGCCGTCGCCCTGGCGTTTTTCCTGCGGCCGTATGTCGCGCCGCACCTGGAAGGATTGACGCTGACGCGCCAAGCGGTGCTCGCCATCCGGCCGCGGCCGCGCGAGGGCGCCTTGGCGTTCCGGTACCGCCTCACGCCGAACGAGGCGGTCGGCAGCGGCTGTATGTGGACCCTCCCCGCCGCCCGCGTCGGCGCCCGTTCCCTGGAGTTCGATAGCCTCCGCCGCGGCTTCGAGGTGACGCGCTTCCTATGGGCCGTGGACGACACGCCCGGCGCCGCCGGCGGGCCGGCGGCGCTGCGGGCCCTCTGCCGCCGGGCCAGGGCGGTTTCTCCCGCGCGCCTGCGCCAGGCCCACCGGCGAACCTGGGATGAATTCAGCGGGCGCTCCGCTATCCGCGTCCCGGATCCCGTGTGCCAGGGCCTCTATGACTTCAGCCTCTACTGGATGCGCGCCAACCAGTACCCCGTCAACGGCTCGCTGAACCTGGGGCCGTTCCCCTGTCACTGGGGCGGCGGCTGCAACGCGATCCCCGACGCCTGGAGCATGCAGCGTGCCCTGCTGGGCGGCAACCACCTCGCGGAAAGCCGGCGGCTGCTGGACTTTTACCGGTTCCGCATGCCGCGCGCGCGCGCGGTGGCCCGCGCTTTGGGCCGGCCCGGCGCGCGCCTCTGCTATTTCGCCTCGGCCGCCGGCCAGGATTACCACGCCGATCCGGAAAAAATCCGCACGGAAAAAATCGGGTCTAACGCCATGGCCTGCTACAGTTTTTACGACCACTGGGCGATCGGCGGCCGCGACGACAGGCTGGCGGAATCGCTCGCCCTCATGCGCGAACTGCTCGACCACGCCGTCGCGGTGGCGATCGACGAACGCGAGGACCGCGCCTACATCGGTGTCAGCAAGCCCTCCTACGAGGGCAAGCACGATGTCACCAACGATTCCGTGATCTCGATCTGGATGGAACGGGCGCTGCGCGGCTTTTGCGAGATGGCCGCCGCCGCCGGGCGGCCGGCCCCCGAGGCCTACCGCCGCATCGCCGCCAAGCTGCCGGTCGGGCGCCGCGAAAATTATCGAAACGGCGTCATGCTGCCGTTCCGCGATGCCAAGTTCTCCGGCGCCGATGCCATTGTCGGGCACCTCTTCAACCTGCCGGAGGGTCTCGACCGGGCCTCCGTGCGCTATGCCATGGGCCGGTGCCGGACGGCGCGGGGAGACGATTCGGATACCTACATCGGGAACATCCGCGAGTGGTCGTGGTCGCCGATGTGGCGGGCGATGATCTTCAGCCGCTGGGGCCAGGCGCGCCGCGCCTTCGCCGAACTTCTCCGCGCGCCGCGGGCCTGCAGCGCGCTCGGAGCGATTCCTGAAAAGATCCGGATGGACGGCTACCCGGTCAACTACGGCTACACCTCCGCGCATGGCTACTACCTCTGGGCCGTGCAGAACGCCCTCTGCCACGACCGGCCGGGCGGCGCCCTGGCGCTGCTCCCCGGCCTGGATGGGACCTGGAAGGACGTGGCCTTCGACCGGCTGCGGATGATCGGCGGGCTGCTGGTGTCGCTGCGGGCGGTCCGCGGTCGCGTGCGCCGCATCGTCCTTCGCAACGACGGCGTCCGGCCCCTGCGACGTTGCCTTGTCTGGAACCCGTGCTACGCCGCCCCGCCGGTCCGGGACGTCGCCCTGCGGCCCGGTCAAACGGCTGCCTGGAACGCGTAGTATGATGGTACGCGTCGCGTGGGGGGACCTCGCTCGTCTTGGCCGGCTGGGGCGGGGCGTTCGTGCTTTTCGTCTCATGATGGACTCGACATTGGCCAGGGTGGACGCCGCACAACGCGCGGCGTCTGACCGCGCGACGGAGCGCCCGGTCTGCCCGATGGGTGTGCGGACCCTTAAGAGGCGATGAAGACGTGCGGCAAGGGGAGTGGACGGTGACCGCGGAGTCCCGCTGCTTGCTGATGGACACTGCAGCCCGGGCTGCCTCTGGCGGCGCCGCTGCCGGTGCTGCGGGCGGACCGGAGTGCGCTGCCGCCAGGCAACCCGGCGCAGGACCGTACGTGCCACGGGTGTTGGTCATCGGGGACTCCATCTCGATGGGATATACCGAGCCCGCGCGCCGCGCGTTGGCAGGCGCGGCCGAGGTGCTGCATCCGCCCGTCAATTGCCAGCACACAGCCTTTGGCCTGGAGCACCTCGACGCCTGGCTGGGCACGGGCCGCTGGGACGTCATCCATTTCAATTTCGGCATTCACGACACCGCCCTGCTCGATGCGCACGGGGAGTCTGTGCCGGATGCGCTCGTCGTGCCGCCGGCGGCGGGGCGGATCCGCCATACTCCCGAGCAGTACCGGGCCACCCTGGAGCGCATCGTGGACCGCATCGAGCGCACGGGCGCCACCCTGGTCTGGGCCAGCTCGACCCCGGACCTCCGCCGCGCCGGCGCGCGCCTGGACGTCATTCCCGCCTATAACCGGATCGCCGCCGACCTCATGGCCGCGCGCGGCATCGCCGTCAACGATCTGTACGCGTTCGTCATGCCGCGCGTACAGGCATGGCAGCGGCCGGACCGTTGCCATTTTACCGACGAGGGCAACGGCCACTTGGGCCGCCGCGTGGCCGATTGCATCCGACGCGCCTTGCAGGAACGCTCGCCATGACCCGTCTCCTGACCGCCGTTGCCATGTTGACGTGGGGCGGACTCGCCGCGGCGGACCCGGCGCCGGCGCCCGACCTGGCCGTCCCGCGCTGCGCGGCGGCGCCCCGGCTGGACGGCCGGCTCGATGACGCCTGCTGGGCATCGGCGGCATGCCTCACAAATCTTCACCTCGTGGGCGCCCCGGGCGCGCCGGCGGGGCAGCACGCGGTCCGTGTTACCCGCGATGCAGCCTGGCTCTACGTCGGGTTCCGCGTGGCCCAGGCGGTGTCCGAGCGCAATCCCCCGACCTGCCGCCGGCACGACGACGACATCCAGCGCGAGGATAACGTGCAGGTGTCCTTCGATCCCGGCACGGGCGGCGCCCTGTATTACCAGTTCCTGGTGAGTCCGGCCAACGTGCGCGCCGATTTCCGCATGACGCGGGCCGGCGGACGCGACCGGGAAGGCTGGAACGCGCCCTGGCGCTCGGCGACGGCGGCCGACGACGCGGGCTGGACCGCCGAACTGGCGCTGCCGCTGGCGTTTCTCAAGGGCGACGGCGATCCCGCCCGGGCACGCTTCAATGCGCTGGTGACGGCCTGCGTCGTGCTGCGGGATGCCTGCGCCGCCCAGGTCGGCGTGCGGCGCGAGGACTGGAGCTGGGCGCCACTCCAACGCCAGTTCGACGAACCGGAGACGTTTGGTCGGGTGCTCGGCCTCGAGGCGGCTGCCTGCCAGCCGGCATTCCTGCCGTTCGTGACCCGGGCCGCGGTCGGACCCTATCGCGCGGCGGACGATCGGTTCTGGTATGACGTGCGGGCGGACCTGCAGGAATGGGGCGGCGTCGGCGGAGACATCGGCTTGCACCTTGAGGATCAGCCGGTGCAGGGGGCGGGACACACGGTTACCCAGGACCTCGCGCTCGCCGCCGGGGCAACCCGGTCCGTCAGTCTGGCTGTCCCCGTGGACCTGCTCGGCGCGCGGACGGCGGTCTTACGCTTGGTCGACGCGGCGGGTGAAATCCGCCTGCTGATCCCGCTCGACGATACGGCGGCCCTGGATGTCCTGTCGGTGTTCCTGGACCGCAACTATTATACCGCCGAGCCGGAAGCCGGTGCCGTCTGCAGGCTCGGACTGCCGGCGACCGATCTGGAGGCCTTGGTGCTCCGCGTCCGGACGGACGGCGGCGACACCCTGGCGGAAGCCCGCGCCCCGCGGCCGGACACGACGCTTGCCCTGCCGCTGGCCGGCCTGGCGCCGGGCGCGCACGCCCTGGCCATCGAAGTGTGCCGGCCGGCCGGCGCGCCGCTCGCGCGGCAATCTGTCACGCTGACGAAACGCGCCCCCCGGCCCGGCATCGAGTGGAAAATAGACCAGATTCACCGCGTCCTGCTCCGCGACGGCAACCCGTTCTTCCCGTTCGGGTTCGTGATGTACGGCATCGGCGCCGGGGACGACTGGGCCTTCCGCGACGCCGCCGCCCTGGGCGCCAACAGCGTCATTCACTGGAAAGCGTCCGGCGGCACGAACGCCCAGGAGGTGGCGGCCGACGCGCGGGCTTACCTCGCCGCCGCCGCGCGCCACGGCCTGGCGGTCATCGCCGTGCCGGACCACGACAGTGCGCCGGTCACCCTCGACGATCTCGAGCCCACGCTGCCGTCGGAGGCCTTCGCGCGGCTCCAAGCGCTGGTTGCTACCCCGCGCGGGCGCGATTTGACCCGGCTGCGCACCTCCCTGGTCACGGACCCGATCCTGAACTCGTTGCCGGTGGCCGCCAAGGCGCGAGTGTTTTTCCGGGCCTACGAACAGCAGCGGCCGCTCTTCCTGGCGGTGGCCGAGGCCGTGAAGTCGGCGCCCAACCTGATCGGATACCAGCCGTTCGACGAGCCGAACCTGCCTGCCCTCAACCAGGACGACGCCGGGCGCGATTACTACGAGCACCTTCACGCTGTTGATGGCTACCATCCGGTGTTCGTGCTCTACAATACCCTCTGGGATGGGGGCGATTTCCGGAAGCGGACGACGAGCTGGTGCGATGTCCTCGTCCAGGATCCCTACTGGGTTCCGGGACACGCCGCCCGCGCCACGAAATCGGGCGTCAACCACGTGGCCGGCATGGTGGCGCGCACGAAGCGCCTGGCCGACAGCGCCCGGCGCGTGACGATGACCGTGCCGCTGGCCGAGTTCTTCCGCGTGCCGCGCGCCCTGCTGCCGGCCGAACAACGCTGCCAGACCTACCTCGCCCTGATCCACGGGTCGAAGGGGCTTTTCTGTTTTTCCTACCCGCTCGTGCATCAGGCCATGGCCGAGACGCTGGCGCAACTGGCGCGGGAAGTCCGGGCGCTCGCGCCGGCCTGCCTGGCCCCCGACATCGCCCAGGAGGTCCGCTACGCCCCCGGCGTCTTCGACCCGTGGCGCGGCGCGTTCCCGGATGTCCAGGTCGACCTGCGCCGATATCCGGACGGCACAGACGTGCTGCTGGCCGCGAATACCGCTGCCGACCCGCGCGACGTCTCCTTCGCGCTCTCGATCCTCGGGACGACCGGGCACGTGGCCCGCGTCTTCGGCCCGGAAACCTGCCCAGTTGACGCCGGCGCGTTCCGCGACCGGATCGAAGGGCTCGGAACGCGGGCCTACCGGATGCCGGATCGGCCGGCGGCGGAAGGAACGAACGCCGTGGTCGCCATCCGCGTGACGATCGCGGCGCCCTCGCGGGCGGCGGCGCCTCCGGCGGAAGACGCGGACAGTCCCCCGGCGACCCGCAAAAACCTCATGCCGAATTCGAGTTTTGAGGAGGCGGCCCTGCCGGGTTGGCCGGATTATTACCGCGGCGCCGGCGCGCCCCTGCGGCCCGCGCAGCGCATCGGCGCCCCCGCGCCCGTCTGGGGCGCCGATACCAACCAGCCCTACCACGGCCGGTCCTGCCTGCGCATGGCGGGCGGATCGGCCCTCCGCCAGGTCTACCTCGAATATGCGATCGATCCGGCGCTCACCCCGCAGGCGCGGCCCTTCGTCTTCTCGGCCTGGATGCGGGCCAGCCGCGCGGAGGTCAACGCGGCGTTGTACGTGGTGCAGGGCGCGCCCGCCATGAAGCCGGTCGCCTTGACGACGGACTGGCAGCGCTATATCCTGCCGGTGACGTTGCCGGCCGGTACGGGATACCTTGTGCTCCGCTGGGTCCAGGACCGGAACCAGGAAGGCGATACGATCTGGATCGATGCCGCCCAACTCGAAGCCGGGGAACAAGCCACCGCGTACGAGCCGTGATGTGGGACCCGGAAAAGAAACAGACGGCCCACTGTGGTCCTGAGTTCAAGATACAGCGTAGTGTCGTGGCCCGGGTAACACAAACAGGGAGGGTCCAATGAACGCGACACAAGGATGCCGGACCAGAGGCCAACGGCGGAACGGGAGGGCGGGCGCCGGAGGGTGGACCGGCTTCCGGCGGGGCGCGTGGCTGCTGGCCGTCCTCGCGCTGCCGTATGCCGCCGCCGCGGCGACGTATTATGTAACGCTGGACGGCAGCGACGCATCCGGGGACGGCTCGGCCGGCAACCCCTGGCGGACGGTCAGCAACGCCATTGCCCAGGCGGTCGATACGGACACGGTTGTGGTTTCCAACGGCACCTACAACCTGGAGGCGCAGCTGGTCGTGACCGCCGGGATTACCCTGCGCAGCTACGCCGACGACCCGGCCACGGTCGTGATCAACGGCGACAATGAAACCGGCAGGCCGGTCACCAACCGCTGCCTGCTGATCACCGACAGCGAGGCCTTCGTCAGCGGGCTGACCTTCAGCAACGGGTACGCGATCACCGACCTGGGCGGTGGCGCCATCCGCATGACCGGCGGCACGGTCAGCAATTGCGTGATCACACACTGTTACAGTAGCAACAACGCCATCTACGGCGCCGGCCTGTACATGGCCGGCGGGCAGGTGCTGAACAGCCGCGTGCAATACTGCGCCATGAACAACTACTCGAGCGTTCCTGTAGGCGGCGGGATCTACATGGCCGCGAGCGCCACGGTCCGGGACTGCACACTGGCGATGAACCGCTACAAAACGGGATCGGGGTCAGGGCGCGGCATAGGAATCTATGTGGACAGCGGCGGGACCGTGGAAGGATGCCTCTTTACGAATAATATCGGATACAATGGTATTGCTCTGGTAAACTACCATGGGATCCTTTCCGGATGCCGGTTCTACAATAACACCAATGCCGAAGCCATTATCCGGGTGTATTACGATCACACCAGCCCGGCGATCATCAGCAATTGCTTCCTGGTGTCCAATGTATGCAGCTACTCGATAGTGCGGATGACCCGGCAGACGGAGGTGGTGGACTGCATTATCAGCGATAACACGATGAACAATGCCGGGACCGCCACCATGCCGGTTGCCGCGCTGTCGGCCGTTCAAATCAACCCTGCCAAGACCCACCGTATCCGGAATTGCCGGATCCTGAACAACAAGGCCACGGCTGCCACCCCGTATTACGACTATTACGGCCCGGGTGTGTATGCCACGAGCAACATGCTGCTCGAAAACTGCCTGGTGGCCGGGAACAATCGGGGCGGGGTCTGTGTGGATACCAATGCCGTCGGGGTGTCGCTGTCCTCGTGCACCGTCGCCGGGAACACGAATTACGGGGTGTTTCTCAATACGCCGGACGGCTATCAGGCGGCCGTCACCAACTGCATCGTCTACTCCAACACACCCGTGAATGTGTCAAACCGACTCGACACGGCCACCAATTGGTACTGGTATTGCTGCGCCCCGGATACCCTGCCGGCCGATCAGGGGAATATCGCCGCCGACCCGCTGTTCGCCGGGCCGGCTACGAATGACTTTCGGCTGCTGAGCGGCTCGCCCTGCGTGGACGCTGGGATCATCCTGCCCTGGATGGCGGCCGGCACGGATCTCGATGGCGCGCCCCGCATTCGACACCGGATCGTGGACATCGGGGCCTTTGAGTCGCCGCCGCCCCGAGGGACGGTGTTCTATGTGCGCTAGGCGGCTGCTGTGCGACCCGCCAGCCGGTGACAAAGCCCGTCGCGCGGCCGGCCGCCATGCAACGGTTCGGACGCTTTGCCGAAGCTCGTCGGGGCCCCGTTGATGCGGTAGGCATGGCCGTCATCGCTGAATAGGCTGCAGGCGGTCAACGATATCGGGCGACGATCGCGGAACACGATGGCCGCCGATGGGGATGTCTGGGACAGGAAGGCTCCGCAGGCCTGCAATTCCGAGTCGAGGTGTGCATGAAGAATGTTTATTGTTTAGGTCTGACACTGATGGTGGCGGCGGGGGCCGCGGGGGATGACGCGCTGGATGCCCTGCGCGCCCGGCACCCGCGGCCGGCCGTGGGGGGGAACGCCCGGGTCCTGGACGTGGCCAATGCCGACAAGATCGTCTGGTACGGCGTCTCCAGCACGGAGTCGGCCTACGCCCTGCGGGGCAAGTCCTGGGTCAGCAAGCTGGCCCAGCGCCTGGACTATATCTGCCTCAACCAGGGCCGCTCGACGCAGCTCTACGACGAGTACGCCTACCATATCCGGGACGGCAACCTGGTGGGCTGCGCGCCGGGCCTCTCCCTCCCGGACCTGCGCCCGACCTACATTGTCCTGGTGAGCTCGATCGCCAACCCCGGCGTCGGGGGATGGGGCGGCCCGCCAGATCCCTGGAATTCGACGCTGCTGCTGCACGGCGTCGAGAACGCCGTGCGGGCGGTGATCGGGCGCGGCGCCCGGCCGGTCATCGGCACGGACCAGTCCATGTGCAGCAGCCGCATGCTCGACAGCCTGCTCTTCGACTACGCCGCCCGGCGCGGCATCCCCTACGCCGCCATCGGGAGTGTGGGCGAACAGATCAACAACACGCGCTACGAGCCCTACTGGCCGGGCAACCACCCGGCCACCCGCTCGAACGCCGTCAATACCGAAGAATGGCTGTATGTCCTTGCCCAGATGCCGGGCCCGCTGCGGGCGCTCAAGATCTTCCGCAAGCGCGGCGCGCTCCCGCTGAACGGCGACCTGCAACGCCTGAATTACGAGGGCCTGGAAGCCCGCGACCGGCTGTTTTGCGAACTCGAGATGGGCGATTCCTGCCTGCGGCCGGAGGCGGAGCCCTACTGCGACCGGCTGGACGAGTACTTCCAAACCGGCCGCGTGGCGACCAACGAATACACGGTTCTGCTGGCCGGTAGCAACGCGGTGCCGTTCGCTCCCGACCGCTGGGGCGACGCCGTCGGCCTCTTCCAGTTCACCTTCGACGCCGTCATGCCCGACACGGTTACGGTCTGCGTCGCCGCCGAGGGGCCGGACCTGGAGTTCCATGTCAAGAACCACCGCGCCCGGCCGGGCGAATGGAAATCCATGAAGGGAGCCGTGTTCGGGGTCGCGCCGGAGGTCTTCGACCGGCTCGACGCGTCCTACGTGGGACAGGCGTATACCAGCGACGTGGTCACGGCCGCGGAGCCGCGCGGCGTGCTGGTCTACCAGGGCAAGTACCGCGACTACAACGTCGGGCCGGTCATCTGCCTGCATGCCAGCACCGTGATCGGGCGCCGCGACTGGCTCAACCCGGCGCCGGGCGTGCTCAAGCACCAGGACGGCGACCGCGATATCCCGCATACCGGCTTCGTCCACCTGCGCAAAGACCTCCAGTTTTTCGACAGCCTGCAGAACGGGTTCGGAGAATGGCAGCGGGTGCCCGCGGCGCCGCTCTCCAACGGCTACTGGGTCCTGCGGCTCGACACCGCGTCGGCCCGCGCCTGCGTCGAGGGCGATACCCTCAAGCTGCTGGTCCGCAACCGCGCCGGCTTCGCCGTACGCGACGTCTTCGCCGCGCATGCCGGCGGCGAGCCGAAAACGCGACTGCCCTTTACGGCGGCCGTCCCGAAACGGCAGTTCACGGAGTTGTTCCCGGTCAACCGCTTCGGCGCGACGCTCGCCGAGAGCGGCTGGTCGAACGCCTCCCCGGCCGGCGTCGCGCGCCTGGAAGCCATGCCCGCGGTGTTTGCGGATTACCCGGCCGTCTCCCGGGATAGCGTGTACGGGGGGCCGGCGCGGGCCGGCACGAATGGCCCGCGGCATTGCGCGCTCGGCGTCGACGCCGAGGGCCGGCCGGGGATGATCGCGCGGCGCGTGCGCCTGGCCCGCGCCGGGGTCGGCTACCGCCGGCTGGTCTTCCGTGCCGTGGCCCGCACATTTCCCCCCAATTACATCCGCCGCGACCCCTGGAACCCGGCCTCGAATTACCTCCACCACGCGACGGTCTTTCACCAGGGCCGCTTTTATCGGAACGCCGAGGGAAAATGCTATACCAGCCGCGGCGGCGGCGCCCCGAACCAGGGCCAGGAACCCGCGCCGGATTCCGCGTTCTGGACCCCGCTCGACGAGGCGTGCGCCGCGTTCATGACCACCAACGCGCCCGTGACCCCCGACAGCTACGATCTCGGCACGCTCTGCCTGGGCCTGAAACTCCCGAACAAGCTGTCCTGGAAAGTGATCAAGCGCCCTGTCCAGATCGGGTGGAGCGAACTGTACATCGAAACCTGGCTGCCGCCCGGGGTGCAGGAGTTCGATGTCGCGCTGTTCAAGGATCCCTGGGATTTCGTGGACGCGCATTACCGCAACCACGAGTTCCCCCTGCACCTGTTCTATACGTCTCTGCAGGTGGAAGGCGAGTGACGACCGGGGTAACGGCGACGTCAACGACAACGATTCCTTATCGTCATCCGATTCGTTGTCGTAATCGAATATCGGGCAAGCATGCCGTTTGGGCACGAACAGCTTGATGTCTATCGGCTGTCGGTCGCGTATGTCGCGTGGGCATATATGAACACGCTCGGTCCGGCGGCTGAGGCGGAGCCGGCCAGGGTGCCGCCATGAACACGTACGGCCCGCGATCCGTGCGGCGTGCGGCAAGCGCCGGCGCCTGGTGCGCGACGCCTTGGGCGGTCCGCCCCTACGTCCCCCTGGTCCTGGGGAACGGGAGCGACAGCGTCACAGTGGATTATTCCGGCTCGATGCTGTGCTCCCTTGACGGCCACGCCCACAAGGAACAGCACCAGGCCGTCGTGCCCGGCTGGTACAAGCAGATTCACCGGCTCTACCGCATCCCCCCGCGCGTCGCGCGTACGGTCGCGTTCCCGTCGCGCTCCGGTATGCCCCTGCCCTGTCTCCAGGCCGGCTATGCCGTGCGGATCAATGGGGAATACGTCAGCCCCTCGGATTACCGGCAGACCTTCGACGCGCGCCGGGCGGTCGTGACGACCGACCTGGTCTTCCAGGGCGGGCGCTGGCGGGTGACGGGGTACCTGACCGGCGACCACGTCTGGGTCGAGCGGTTCCGCGTTGTGTCCATGCCGCGCGGGCAGCGGGTGGACCTGCTCTTCCAGCTGCTGCCGTGGACCGATTCGATGCACATGGGCCTGGAGCCCAGCCGTCGGGCGTTCCTGTCCGTGGCGCCGGCGGGGCCCGGCGCTCTGGCGCTCGAATACCGGATGGATCCGAATCCACGCCGCGGCGCGGGCCTGCTCTGGACGGCGCCCCGCGGCCGGTTCGAGGGCCGCTCCATCGTGCACGCCGGCGTGCGGGCCGGGTTCACGGTCGTCCGCTGGCTGCTGGCGGTCGATGCCGGCGAACGGCCGCCGTGTGCCGGCGGGCCGCGCGCCTGGTATCGAAAGCTCCGGACGCGCCCGGAACCGGCGTGGCGCCGGGCCCACGTCGCCGACTGGCTGGCGTTCTCGGGCCACTCCGCGGTGCGGCTGCCCGACGCCGAGGCCGGCGGCGCGTACGATCTCAGCCTCTACTGGCTGCGCGCCAACCAGCACCCCGAGACGGGGTCGCTCAATCTGGGGCCGTTTCCCTGCCATTGGGGCGGCGGGTCGAACGCACTCTGGGACGCCGGCGTCATGCAAATGGCTTTGCTCGGCGGCAACCATGTGGCGGAAAGCCGCCGCCTGTTGGACTTCTACCGGCGCCGCCTTCCCGCCGCCCGCCGCCTGGCGAGGGCGCTCGGCGCTCCGGGCGCGCGGCTCTGCTTCTTTGCCTCGGCCGCCGCCGGCCAGGAGCAGCACGCCGACCCGGACAGGGTGCGGCGCGAGAAAATCGCCGCCAATGCCACCGCCTGCCACAGTGTATACGATCACTGGCGCATCCATGGCCGGGACGATGCCCTGGCCGAAGACCTGGCGCTCATGCGCGACCTGCTCGACCACGTCGCGGCCGTCGCGGTCATTGAGCGGGATGACCGCGCCTGGATTGTCGACGCCGCCGGCGTGGCCGAGGGGCGCTGCCCGGTGTCGAACGATTCGTTCCTCGCGCTGCACGTGGCGCGCGCCTTCCGCGGCTTCTGCGAGATGGCGGATGCCGCCGGGCGCCCGGCGCCGGACCGGTTCCGCGCGCTGTCCGCCAAGCTGGTCCGCGGCCTGCGGGACAATGTCCGCCGCGGCCTCTTGATGGCCGACCGGCGCGCCGTGCAGGGGGTCGCCAGCCCGCTGCTGGCCCTCAGCGACCTGCCGGACGCCCTCGCCGGGCTCTATACGCCGGCCACGCTCCGCGCCTGGAGGCGGCAGACGCGCACGCCGTGGGGCTATGACAAGCCAAAAAAGGATTACCGGGACTGGCCCTGGTGCCATTGCTGGCTGGCAATCGTCTATAGCCATTGGGGCCGGTCGCGCGCCGCATTCGCGGAACTCCGGCGCGCCCTGAAGGACGCCAGTGCGCTCGGCGCGCTGCCGGAAAAGGTGCGGCTGGACGGGTTCCCGGTCCGCTACTGGTACACGACCGCCCACGCGGCCTACGCGCACGCCGTGCAGCACGCCCTCGCCCACGACCGCCCGGGCGGCGCGGTGGGCCTGTTGCAGGGGCTCGATGGCCTGTGGCGCGACCTGGCCGTCCGGCGCCTGCGCCTGTGCGGCGGCTTGCTCGTCTCGCTCGACGTGCGTGCGGGCGCCGTGCGTCGTGCCGTGGTTGAGAACAACGGCGTCCGACCGCTGCGCCGCGCGCTGATCTGGAACCCGCGCTATACCGGCGTACGCGCGGCCGCGGTGGACCTGGAGCCCGGACGGAAGATCGTGTGGACAGAGCGCTTGCCATGAACCGCGCAAGAACCGGTAGCGTCATCGGCGTGCACGTGTCCCCGTGCCGGTCCGGACATGGTCCAGGCTGAATCGGGCGTGTGAGGCGTTGACCTCGTACAGGAGATGTGGCATGCAGACGATGCGAGTATCGTGGCGGGCGGGGTTCGGGCTGCTGGTATGCGTCGCGGGCATGCGGGCGGCAGCGCTGGCGGAGCTGGCGCTGCCGCTGGTTCCCGCGCCGCCGGCGCTCGACGGCGTGTTGGACGATGCGGCCTGGCGCGGCGCGGCCGTGATCACGACCCTGTGCGAGGCCGGCGCGAGCGGGGAGGCCACGGAGCGGCACCGGGTGACCCTGGCGCGCGACGGCACCTGGCTGTACGCCGGGTTCCGAGTGGAGCACCCGGTGCAGGACCGCACCCCGCCGACATTCTGGCGGCATGACGAGGACCTGCAACGGCAGGACAACGTGCAGGTGTCGTTCGACCCGGGGCGTCCGGACGGGGCCTATTACCAGTTTCTGCTGAGCCCGGCCAACGTGCGCGCGGAGTGGCGTATGGCCGGCGGTCGGCGCGAGCGGGAAGGCTGGGACATTCCCTGGCGCTCGGCGGCGCGCGCGGACGACGCGGGCTGGAGCGCGGAACTGGCGCTGCCGCTGGGGTTGCTGCTCGAGGGCGGGAACGCGGGCGCGGCGCGGCTGAACGTGCTGGTGGACCAGTTCGTGGTGGAACGGGATGCCTACGCCGCGCAGGTGGGCACGAAGCAGCGGCGCTGGAGCGCGGCTCGGCTCGAGCGCTCGTTCGACGAGCGGGGCCGGTTTATGCGCCTGACCGGGCTGGCGGACGTACCGGTTGTAACGCCCTTTCTGCCCTTTCTCGAGGCGGCCGACGTGTGTCCGTATGGGCTGGAAGACGGCGCGTACTATTACGAGGTCCGGGCGGAGGTGCGGGACCCTGCGCGCGCGGGACGAGCCGGGCGCGGGAGGCGGCTGCACGAATGAGGCCGCCGGCTGCGCGTCCAACGGGGATGCGGCCGGCACGGGGCGGACCGTCGAGCAGGTCCTCGAACTGGATGCGGCCGGAACGGTGGGTACGGCGCGGATGCGGATTCCGGTTGACACGCTGGACGCGCGGGCCACCGTGCTGGAACTGCGGGATGCGGCCGGCGAACTCTGGCAGACGGTGCGGCCGGACGACGGCGGGATGCTGGAGGTCTTTTCGGCCTACCTGGATCGGGACTACTACACGAGCGAGGAAACGGCGGGCGCGGTCGGCCGGATCGGGTTACCGGCCGAGGCCTTGTCGGGGCTGTGCCTGCGCGCGCGCGCGGCCGACGGCCGCGTCCTGGTCGAGGCCCCCGTGCCGGGACCGGCCTGGACGCTGCCCGTGCCGCTGGCGGGGCTGGCGCCTGGGACCGGGACGCTGTCCGTCGAACTCTGCCGGGCGGATGGGAGCGCGATCACCCGCCAGGACCTGGACGTGGTCAAGCGCGCGCCGAACCCGTCCGGCGAATGGAAGGTGGACCGGGTGAACCGCGTCCTGCTCCGCGACGGCGTCCCGTTCTTCCCGTTCGGGTTCGTGATGTACGGCATCGGCGCCGGGGACGACTGGGCCTTCCGCGACGCCGCCGCCCTGGGCGCCAACAGCGTCATTCACTGGAAAGCGTCCGGCGGCACGAACGCCCAGGAGGTGGCGGCCGCCGCGCGAGCCTACCTCGCCGCCGCCGCGCGCCACGGCCTGGCGGCCATCGTCGTGCCGGACAAGGACAGTGCGCCGGTGAGTCTCGACGACCTCGAGTCCGCGCTGCCGCCGGAGGCCTGGGCGCGGCTCCGGGCGCTGGTCGCGACCCCGCGCGGGCGGAACCCGACCAACTTGCGCACCTCCCTGGTCACGGACCCGCTCCTGAAATCGCTGCCGGTGGCCGTCAAGGCACGGGTGTTCTTCCGGGCCTACGAACAGCAGCGGCCGCTCTTCCTGGCGGTGGCCGAGGCCGTGA
>CAZUYI010000011.1:0-15258 GCA_964624095.1 uncultured Verrucomicrobiota bacterium
TGATCCTGACCGGCCCCAACATGGCCGGCAAATCCACCTATATCCGCCAGGTGGCCCTGATCGTCATCATGGCCCAGGCGGGCTCTTTTGTGCCTGCCGCCGAGGCCCGGCTCGGCCTCGTGGACCGCGTGTTCACCCGCGTGGGGGCCGGCGACGACCTGGCCCGCGGACGCAGCACCTTCATGGTCGAAATGCAGGAGACCGCCAATATCCTCAATACCGCCACGCCCCGCAGCCTCGTCGTGCTCGACGAGATCGGGCGCGGCACCAGTACCTTCGACGGCATCAGCATCGCCTGGGCCGTTGCCGAGCACCTGCACGATACCGTCAAGGCCCAGACGCTCTTCGCCACCCACTTCCACGAGCTGACCGACCTCGCCCTCGCGCTGCGGGGCGTCAAGAACTATTCCGTGCTCGTCCGCGAACAGGCCGACACCATCGTGTTCCTGCGCAAGGTCGGGCCCGGCGCCGCCGACAAGAGCTATGGCATCCAGGTGGCGCGCCTTGCCGGATTGCCCGATGACGTGGTCAACCGGGCCCGCGAAATCATGCAGAACCTCGAGGAAGGCGAGTTCGGCGACGCCGGCCAGCCGAAACTCGCCGTGCGCCGCCCGCGCAAGGATCGGGGACACCCCGGCCAGTTGGCGCTGTTCGAGGCCTGAGCGTACCCGCCTGTGCGGCGGCCACGGCGTCAACCGCCCAACGCGCCGGCCAAAAAGGCTTCCAGGGCCTGGCGGTAGGCGGGGTCGGTGAGCAGTTCGCCCTCGTTATGCTCGCCGCGCAGTTCGAAAAACATCCGGGGCGGACGGGCCGCCTCGAACAGGCGCCGGCCGTGTGCAAACGGCACGATCTCGTCGGCCCGGCTGTGGGCCACGAGCACCGGACAGGCGATCCGCGGCAGGCAGGACCGGGTGTTGTAGCGGAAGCGGCATAGCCAGCGGACCGGCAGCCAGGGATACAGCCCGGCGGCCAGGTCGGGCAGCGACGTGAAGGTGGCTTCGAGGATCAGGGCCGCCGGCCCCGTCTCCTCGGCCAGCGCGGCCGCCACGGCGCCGCCCAGCGAGCGGCCGGCCACGACGATCTGTTCGGGCGCCAGCCCGCGCGGACCGGTCAGCCATTCCCAGGCGGCGCGCGCGTCCCGGTAGGTACCGGCCTCCGACGGCTGGCCTTCGCTGCGGCCGTACCCGCGGTAATCAAAAATCATCACGTGAAACCCCAGTTCGTGAAACAGGGCCACGGCGGGCAGGCGGTGCCCGATGTTCCCGCCGTTGCCGTGGCAGAGCAGCACCGCCCCGCGCGCGCCGTCCCGCGGGACGAACCAGGCGTCGAGCGCCACGCCGTCTTGCGTGCGAAGCGTCACCGCGTCGAAGGGCAGGCCGATATCGGCAGGGCTCTGGCTCACGCGACGCAGCGGGAAATACACCATCCGCGACTGGCGCAGGTACAGGATGGCGCACAGGCCGGCGTACGTCAGTACGGCAATGCGAAGCACCGACCAGCCGATGCGCGCCGGGTCCATGCCTACTCGTCCCTGGGGATCGGCTCCGCCGGGGGCGGAGCGGGGAACCGGCCTTCGAGCACGTCGGCGACGATCTGCTTCGTATCGGCCGGGAAATCGCTTTTTAAAATCCAGTGCAGGAACTTGGGATTGGTCCGGGCCAGGTCCCGGAGCTTCTGGCCGATGTTTTTCACGCCGAAATTGATCAGCAGCTCGCCGGCTACCCATTTGAGCTTGCCGCAGCGGTCCGCCCAGCTCGCGTCGCGCGGGGGATTGCAGTACTGGTCGAGCGCTGCGGCGGTGCGCGGCAGGTCGGCATAGCGGTCGAGCTGGGCCTCGAGCACCGCGGCTGTCGCCCGGGCGTCGGCTTCGGCCCCGTGGGCGCCGTCATGCGGCTGGCCGCAGTAAAACGACAGCGCCGCGGACAGGTCGCGCGGCTCCTTCTTGTGGTATATGCGCTGGACGTCAATGACCCGGCAGGAATCGGCATGAAAGGGTACGCCGGCCCGGGCGAATTCCTCGACCAGCATGGGCAGATCGAACCGCACGATGCCGAACCCGGCCAGGTCGCGGTCCCGGAGCGCCTCGAGGATCTGCGGCGCCGCCTGCCGGAAGGTCGGCGCGTGGGCGATGTCGGCGTTCGAGATGTGATGAATGGCCGTGGCTTCCGGCGGGATGGGAATTTCCGGGTTCAACCGGAAACAGCACGCTTCGCGGCGCCCGTCGGGATGCAGCGTGACGAGCGCCAGGTCAATGATCCGGTCCGTCCGGGGATTGATGCCGGTGGATTCGATGTCCAGCACCACCAGGGGGCGATCGAGTGTCAGCTTCATGCAGGGATGTCCTTCCGTCTCTCACAGACCCTTGGTCCAGACATGAATAATAGAGCAGGTTACGATGCGGATGCAACCCTATCCGCGCCGGATTTAGCCGCCCCAGGGCCGGATCATGCGCTGGTTGGGTGCCCCCGGGGTGGCGAAGGGGAGGAGGGAAAACGCGCGATGGGCGCCCGTGCCGCGTCCGCCGTTCTTCTCAACAGGGCGCACCCTGGCGGCCAAGCGGCTGCCCCGGACGAGGGCGTTTCGGCTGCCCGCCCGCCCGCGGCTTCAGGTCGCGGCGCCCTTGCTGACGTACGGCGTGCCGGCCACCACCGAGCGGATGGCCGGGATCAGTTCCTCGAACGCCCTGCTTTTCAGGACATAGCCCAGCCCCCCCGCATCCAGGATGGTCCGAACCAGGCTATCGCCAGAGTGATTGGACAATGCCAAGACCCTGACATCGGGCTGCTCCGAGAGGATCCTGCGCGTCGCTTCTATACCGTTCATACCCGGCAACAGGATGTCCATGACCACGACGTGCGGCCGTTCCGCGCGCGCCTGGTTCACCCCATCCTCGCCGGTCTCCGCCTCCGCCACGACGCGCATGTCCGTTTCACGTTCGATCAACGCGCGCATTTCCTCGCGCGTCGCCTTGTGGTCTTCTATCAACAGGATATTCATTACGCGTCCACCGACGTGATCCCTTCACGAATGGCATACTTGGTGATTTCAGCCACGCTGTGGAGATTGAGTTTTTCCATGATGTTGCGACGGTGGGTCTCCACCGTCTTCACGCTGACCTTCAAGGCGCCGGCGACCTCTTTTGTGCTCTTGCCTTCGGCAATGAGTTGCAGGGCTTCGCGTTCACGGTCGGTCAAGACCACAAAAGCCGGCTGCTTGCTGATGGAAGACGATATCCCGACGTACTCATCCACGACCCCGCGCGCGATATCAGGGCTGAGGTATTTCTTGCCCTTCGTCACTTCCCGGATGGCGCGCACGAGTTCCTCGTAGGCTCTGGATTTCAACACGTATGCGGACGCGCCGGCCTTGAGCATCTCCCGGACGAACTCCCGGTTGGCATGTCCTGACAACGCCACAACCTTGATGTTCGGATTCGTTTTCAAGAGTTTTCGCGTGGCCTCGATCCCATTCAAGTCGGGCATGGCCACGTCCATGACCACGACGTGGACGCCGGACTTCCGGGCAAGCTCCAGGGTTTCTTTGCCGTTTGAGGCTTCCGCCACGACCGAGAGGTCCGACTCCTTGCCGATGAGCGACTTGAGCCCCTCGCGCATCATCGCATGGTCATCCGCCAGCAAGAGCCTCACATTCACATCCGTTCCTCCCAGCCTTGCAGGGTGTCCGCCTCCCGCGGGTTAACGGGCAACTAGCGCCGATACATGCTAGCAAGCTCCTGCCGTTTTCGCAATCCCGACATCCCGGCTCCCGACATGAGAAAAGGGGCGCCCGTTGCATGGGGGCCGCGCAACGCCAGCGCATCTATGTCTGGGCACACTATACAGGGGAAACGCCTGCCCGGTAAGTCAGGGAAACCCTTGAATGGTGGCGCGAAATACCTTACGGGTGTGCAGAGGGGCCGGTCGTTGTTGTCCTGGGCAAGAACCCCTTGGCACGGGGGTGTCCCATGCCAAGGGTCTTGCGGACCAGAGCCGGCGGCATCGGGCCGGCGATTAATGGCTCATGCCGACGGGCACATAGGCGGGCCCGCCAAGAACGAGGCTGGTCACCCCATACCCGCGGCTTGACAGCATGACGAGCCACTGGCCGGTTGCCTGCTGATAGATGGCCGGGTCCGCGCGGAAATCGCCGTCGTAATCGGCCGGAATCGGCAGGTAGCCGGGTCCGCCGAACGTAGCGGCCACACCCGTAAAGCCGCTGCCGGACAGCAGTACGGTCCATGTCCCCGTGGAGCGCTGATAATGGGCCAGGTCGGCCAGGCCGTCGCCGTCATAGTCAGCCGGGATCGGCGCCAGCCCCGGCCCGCCGAATGTGGTGTCGGCGGCAATATAGTCGCTCCCGGAAATCAAGCCCTCCCAAGCGCCCGTGGCTTCCCGGTATAGAACCGGATCCGTACGGCCGTCGCCGTCGTAGTCGGCCGGCACCGGCCGGTACCCGGGCCCGCCGAACACCGCCTCCACCAAGGCATAACGGCGGTCCGAGAGAATGGCCGCCCAGTGCCCGTCGGCTTCCCTGTAAACGGACGGGTCCGTCAGCCCATCGCCGTCATAGTCGCCCTGAACCGGCTGATACCCGGCACCGCCGAGGTTGGCGTACCCGCTGCCGAATATCTGGCAGGTCCAGTACCCGGTGTCGTTCTCATAGACGGCCAGTTCCGTCAGCCGGTCGCCGTTGTAATCGCCCGGGACCGGGGTAAACCCGGGGCCGCCGAACTGGCCGCTGATCGTGCGATACCCGCCGCCGGAGAGGCGCAGGGTCCAGACTCCCGCGGCCCGGTCATAGACCACCAGGTCCATGACCCCGTCGCCGTCATAATCGCCGAAGGCGGCGTCGCTGGCGGCGAAGTTGCGCAGGTAATACAGGTTCTCCAGGGAACGCCTGGCGACGTCCACGGTGATGGGGGTCACGAGCGGCGGCGTGGGCGCGAGCGACATGTCGCTGTACGAACTGACCAAAATGATGTCGCGCGGCCCGGGCGTGGTGCAATTGTAGACCTTGACGAACAGGTAGCCGCCCTCGTACTGCGCCCCGGTGCCGAATGAACGCGGCCCGAAGGCGAAGGTTCCCGCCATCGTGGTGTAGTCGCGCGCCAGAAGCACGGCGCCGGCATAATTGGACTGCGGCGTATAGTAGAGTTCGACGAGCGATCCGATCGGGAGATTGGCGCCCTGGCCGACATGGGTCGGGTCGTGGAGGCCATTTGAGGCGCGCCACTGGACGTTGATCGCGGCCGGTGCGGTGGCGATCAGGGTTCCATGCAGGGCCGCGCATGCCGCGGCGGTTATCACGGAGGACGTTTTCATTAGGACTCCTTATGGGGGGGTGGATGAACGGTTCGGACCTGATGGGCGTTTTACGGATAGAGGTATGGCTTGGTTTCGGTCCATTGCGCCAGGCCGCTGGAATGGAGCCAGAAGCCCTGGCCGGGTTGGAGCAGCGGGTCGCGGCTCCACACGCCGTTCTGCTTGACGGCTGTGAGGTACGTTTGGGTCGCCGGGTCGAACGTTGACATCGAGCTGCCGTTGCCGGCGGCCTGGGCGAACGACGTGTCCGTCCACCGGATTTCCGCGGGATAGGCATAGCCCGCCAGGTTGACGGTGTTGGAGCCGGCCACCGCCAGGGACACCGTCGCGTGCGGGAGTGACCGGGCGTCCGGCACTTCGCCCGTCAGGTAGATGTCGAAGGCGGCCTGCGCGCTGTCGCCGACTTGCAGCCAGAAGGTTTTCTGAGTCAGGTCGTTGGTCCCTGGAATCCAGGCGCCGAGCAGCTTGACTTCGGTCGTGGGCCCCGACAGGTAATCCTGCGCGGCGGCGTCCCAGAACGTAAGCGAGGAGCCGTTAGGCAGGTCGCCCATGATGTCGTTGACGGTGACCGACGGCTGATTCAGCCCCATCAGCGGGTAGTGAATCTGGTACAGGCCGCGGCTGGCCACGCCGATCCTGATGTAGCCCGCCACGTTCCGGCTCGCGACCGGCACGCTTTGCGCCAGCAGTTCGTGTCCGGCCAGTCCCGCCCCGCACAGCACAGCCGCGCACATCGCGCGCATCGCACACGGAGGTTTCATCAGTGTTCCTTTCTCCTTCTGGTTGGTGAATCTGTTTCGCCTTTACGCCCGCACCATAGCGCAGGCCGCAAGATGGAGGAATTGGGCAAAACCGGATATGTGCATTCGAGAAACACGAGGCCGGCTCGTATTTATCGAAGAGCGTAATCAGGCGTCGCCCGATATCCCGCGGGACGGCCGTCCGCTACGTTGCGGGTCAAAGGGAGGACATGTCATGAACACACATCGGATCGTTGCCATGAAGAGCCGGTTCGCGCGGGTCGCGGTTGCCGGGATGGTGTCGTATGCGGCGGCGCGGGCGTCGGCGGGGCCGTTGACCCTGCGGGTCGTGGACCAGCACGGGGCGCCGGTCAGCGGATTCCGCTGGCAGGTCGAGGAGGACAACACGACGGTTACCGAGCCCGGCGCGCAGGTGGCCGACAGCGTGTCGCTCGTGATCCATAAGAGTTATGCCCCGGTGGTGGCCAACGGCCGGACGGCCGGGGCGACGGCCGCCCTCCCCCTGCCGGCCTCCGGCCGCTCCCTCGTGTCCGTGCTGCCCGACGCCGGCCACACCATGAGCTCGGCGCTGGTGACCAACGGGCAGGCCGCGGCGACCATTGTCGTCAACACGCATCCGGTGCCCACCGCGCAATTTACGGTCCTCGTATTCGAGGACCACAATCCCATCAACAACATATATGACGGCGGCGAGCCGGGTCTGGCCGGATTCAAGATCATGCTGGCCGATCTCGGTGGGCCGCTTATGGCCGACGCGTTCGGCAATCCGCTCGGCACGACCTACCGGCAAGACGCCAACGGCCATTATATAATGGACGACGACGGCAGCTATATCGTGGACATGATGGGCAGCGGGGTCATCACCACCGACACGAACGGCGAGGCGGTCGTGCGGTTCCTGGTGCCCGGAAAATACGGCGTGCAGGTCATCCCGCCGGCCGGATCGGAATGGGTTCAAACCTCGACCATCGAGGGCACGCCGGTCATCGACGCCTGGGTCAAGGCCAACGAGCCGCCGGTGTTTCTCGAAGGGTGGGGGGGCGGCTTCAAGCACGTGATCTTCGGATTCGTGGATCGCACGCGCCTCCCGTGGGCGACGAATCCCCCGCCGGCGTCCGCCGCCAGCGGACGGGTACGCGGCCGGCTGGTTTACAACCATTTTTCAAAGCCGCCTAAGAACCAGGGGTTTTTCCCGGGCGAACCGGTTCCCGAAGGCTGGATCGGACTGAACGATCCGATCGCCGCCCAGCAGGGCCTCTACGCCGCCGCCTGCGATGACGACAGCGCCTTCGTGATTACCAACGTGCCCCCAGGCACGTACCAGTTGGTCACCTGGGACATCAACCTGGACGCGTTGTCCGCGTTCAACACCTTCGTGGTCACCAACGGCGCGCATGTCGACCTGGGCAATGTGCTGTGTTTCCGCTGGTTCGGGGCGTTGGAGGGATCGGTCTTCCAGGACCAGAATCAAAATGGGTTTCGCGATCCCGGCGAGGCCGGCATCGTGGGGCAAGCGGTCAACCTGCGATTCCGCGACGGCAGCCTGTACCAGACCCGCGTGACGGACGGCGCGGGGGATTACAGCTTCAGCGAGGTCTTTCCTTTCTTCAAGTGGCTGGTCGCAGAGGTGGACTACACTCGATTCAAGCCCACGGGTATGACCGCCATCGTGGACGACGGCGGCGAGGTGCTGCCCGACAACGGCTGGGCGATGCCCTCGCGCAACAAGCTGAATCCCCAGCCGCAGGTCAACATGGACGTTCATTCCCCGGATTACGGCCGGCCGATTATCAATCCCCGCACGGGCAACAACCTGTCGCGGACGGAGACCGGCCCGGTATTGACCGAGGGCATGATGCTGTTTCTCAACCAAAACAACATCATTGACTGGGGAAAGACGCCCTATGCCGACGGCGAGAATGGCGGGATTTCCGGCATGGTCTACTACAACACCACCCGCGCCGAAAACGATCCTCAGGAGGCGGCGGCCGAGCCGTGGGAGCCCGGCGTCCCGCGGGTCCAGATGGCCCTCTATGGCGATGCCGATGCAAACGGCGCCATTGACGATCTCGACGGGGACGGCCGGCCGACGCTGGCGGACGTGGACAACTACCCGTTCGGCTGGCGAGACGGCGGCACCCGGGGGCCTGAGGACGTCGATCGCAACGGCAACGGCATGTTCGATCCCGGCGACGCGCTGAACATTACGACCACGGACAGCTGGGACGACGCTCCGCCCGAGGGCAGCATCATGACCAACGCGCCGGTCATCCACGGGCAGCGGGTCGCGCCGGGCTTCGACGGCTATGGAACATGGAATCAAGTCCGCCCGGCCGTGTTTGACGGCGGATTCGCCTTTTCCTCGTATTTTCCCGGCGGCATGGCCAATACCGCGAACGAGGTGGATGGCCTCCCGGCCGGCACCTATATCGTGGAGGCCGCGGCCCCGCCGGGCTACCTGCACTTCAAGTCGCAGGACAAGAACGTGGACTACGGCGACGAGTTTGTGCCTGCCCGCTCGGTCCTCCCGGTGGCCATCGCACCCTGTGTGGGCGATCCCTACATCGTGCCGCCCGAGCTGTCGCTGTTTCCCGGCACCCCGGCGCCCCTGGCCGGCCAGACATTGCGGGGGCCTGACCGCAAGCAGGTCCGGCTGCAGGCCGGCCAAAACGCGGCCGCCAGTTTCTTCCTGTTCACCGAAGTGCCCAAGGCGGCCCGTGCCGTGGGCTTTGTCAACAACGATTTGGCGGCTGAGTTTGATCCCACCAGCCCGGTGTACGGCGAGAAAGCCGCACCCGCCTGGCTGCCCGTGGCCTTCGAAGATTATGCCGGCCACGAAATTCTGCGCGTCTACACCGACGAATTCGGCGGCTACAACGCGCTGCTCCCGTCCACCTACACGGTCAACGCGCCCTCGCCCAGCGGCGTGTCGCCCAGCATGCTGACCCTGGTCATCAACAAGCCGACCATGCCGGACCCGAACCATCCCGGACTGCGGATCATAGACCCATTCTTCGATCCCAACTACAGCCAGACGCCCTGGACCTTCCAGTATTATCCGGCGATGGTTACCTACCTCGATACGCCGGTTGTTCCGCTGGCGGCGTATGTCGGCGACCGGTATCGCAAGCTGGACGTCGAAGCGCCCACCCGCACCCCGATCCTTCACTCCGTTGCCGGCCCCGCCGGCGGCGCGCTGGCCGGTGCCTCGACCGGCCTGGTGACGATCCTGTCCATGGGCCCCACGGTGGTGCCGAATCCCGACTATTACCTGACGACGTCCAACCTGCCGGCGCACATTACCCGCGATTACGGATTCGGCGACGTGGCCGGGCAGGTGACGGTCGGCCAGGCGCCGCTCACCATCCTGTCGTGGGATGACGGCATGATCCGCGCGCTCGTGCCGGCGGGAACGCCCAGCGGCCAGCTGCGGGTCCGGCGCGGCGACAACCACCGGATCTCGCCGATGGGCGTGACGCTGACGACGTTCGAAAGCGGCGCCACCGTGCGCCATGTGTATCCCGCGAGCTATCCCGCGCATCCGATCCAGGACGCCGTGGACGCGGCGGCGCCCGGCGACCTGATCCTGGTGCATCCGGGGGTGTATGACGAAAACGTTATTCTCTGGAAGCCCGTCCGGTTGCAGGGCGCCGGGGCGCCGGCGACCATCATCAACGCCAACCCGGTGCCGGCCGAGCGCGTCACGGCGTGGCATGCCAGGGTGCAGGCCCTGCTCGGAACGCCGGGCACGGACCCGTTTGCGGCCAGCGAGTGCCCGGGCGTACTGGTGCTCGGCACCGTCGCCGGGTTCCCCTTTGCCCCCGGCAACACCGCGCGCATCGACGGGTTCACGATTTACGGTTCGCTGATGGGCGGCGGCATCCATGTGCCCGATACCGTGCACGGGCTGCGGATCGGCAACAACCGGGTCCAGGGCAACCAGGGCCAGTTCGCGGGCGGCATCGCGGTCGGCACGCCCGACACGGGCCTCCCGGCCGACAATGACGGCATCGTCATCCACGACAACATGATCCTGAAAAACGGCGGCATCACGGGCGGTGGCGGCATCGCCGTGTTTGCCGGCTCGCCGAATTATGTCATTACGAACAACACGATCATGGGCAACCTGACCCGCGGCAACGGCGCCGGCATCTGCCACGAAGGGCTGAGCCCCAACGGGCTGATCGTCGGCAACCGGATTATAGCGAACGAGGTCTTCTATGGCGCCAATATCGGCGGCGAAGGCGGCGGGCTTTACCTGGCGGGCGAAGCGCCGGCGGGCGGCCTGCTCACGCCCGGGGCGGGGACACTCGCCGTGCGCGATAACCTCATCCAGGGCAACATGGCGGGCGGGCAGCACGGCGGCGGCATTCGGGCCGCGCATTTCAACGGCCAGGACGTCCAGGCCAACCCGGGGCAGACCAACCAGTGGCACGCCTTGCGGGTCTTCAATAACATCATCGCGAACAATGTCGCGGGCTATGCCGGGGGCGGCGTTTCGCTGCAGGATGTGGCGCGCTGCGCCATCGTCCACAACACGATCGCCCACAATGACAGCACGGCCACCGCCCGGCTGGCCTTTGATCCGGGCGCGTTTAACTCGACGCCACAGGGGGCGGGCCTCGTGGCCCACGCCCACAGCGCGGCGCTCACGAACGGCTCCGGGCAGACTCACGCCGACCCCGTCCTGGAAAACAACATCTTCTGGCACAATCATTCATTCTATAACGACGCGGCGCTGAACGGCGGCGCCGGAGGCCTGGCCACCAATGCCGCCCGCCGCTATTGGGATTTGCAGGTGTCCGGCGTGCCGGGCCAGTTGACGCCCCGGCATTGCCTGCTGAGCGACCTGGCCGGCGCCGACGCGTCGAATATCTCCGACCCGCCCCGATTTAATATGGCCTATGTCAACCGGCTGCAGAGCGCCACCGTGCTCGATGAGGGCGGCAACAGCATCTCGGTGAAAATGCATCCGATCGGGCCGCGCGGCGACTACCACCTGGCCTTCGGCTCGCCGGCCACCGACCGGGGCAGCGATCTCACGGGGGTGTTCCCGGAACTCGTCCTGGATATTGACCGCGAGGACCGGCCCGCCGGGACGGCGCCGGATATCGGCGCCGATGAATACACGGACGTGACGGGCAACGGGATTCCAGACTACTGGGAGCAGTATGTCGGCCTGTATGTCACGGCGACGTCGGATGCCGACGGCGATTTCTTCCTCGACAAGGACGAATATGCGGCCGGAACGGACCCGCGCGATCCGCGCTCCCTGCTTGAGATAACGGCGTTCGACTTGCAGGCCGGCGGCGTCACGCTGCAGTGGCAGAGTATCTGGGGCAAGGCGTACGACGTATCCCGTACCCACGCTGTCCCGGGCGCCGGCTACGCGCCCGTGGCTACCAATATCCCAGCCGATGCGCCGCTCAACCGGATCGTTGACCCCGCGCCCGCCGAGGCGCGCCGCTTCTACCGCATCGAGTTGAATCCATCCGAACACGTCATGCCGTAATGCCGCAACCCCGAGGAACCCCATGAACCCACCTATTCCTGAGTCGGTGCTGAGCGCCCGCCGCCCGGCGCTTCGTCCGCGGAATGAGCGCGCTCGGCCCGTCTTCCCGAGGACAGCCCTGTCAGCCGCCGCCGGCATCCTGCTGGCCTGCGCGCCGGCGGCGCACGGAGACGTCATTACCAACTGGAATACGATTTCCTTGTCCATGATTACCAACAGCCTCCAGACGGCCATCATGGCGTCCCGCGCGCTGGCCATGGTCCACGTGGCCATGTACGACGCCGTCAACGCGGTGGACCGGACCCATGCCGTGTACCGCGTGCCGGTTACGCCCCCGCTTCCCTGTTCGAAGGAAGCGGCGGCGGCCGCCGCCGCCCACGCCGTGCTGGCGGCGCTGTATACCAACAGCGGCGCCGTGCTGGATTCTGCGCTGGCCGCCTCGCTCGCCGGGATCGCGGATCCGCCGCTGGCCATGACCAACGGCGTTGCCCTGGGACGGTATGTGGGCGGCCAAATCGTTGCCTGGCGGCGGGATGACGGCTCGGCCATGACCACCAACATGACCCCCTATGTCCCGGGCACCAATGCCGGCGACTGGCGGCCGACCTTCCCCGGCTATCAGCCGGCCATGATGCCGCATTGGGGCATGGTCGCGCCGTTTGCCATGACCATGGGAGACCAGTTTCGCCCGCCGCCGCCCCCCGCCCTGAGCGGGCCGGCCTACGCCGCCGCGTTCGACGAGGTCAAGGCGTATTCCACCAACGTCGTGTGGGCCGACCCCGATCAGCCCGACGTGGTCTGGTTCTGGGTGGATATGCCCGGCATGGTGACCACCGCCGGCCGGTGGAACCAGGTGGCCCAGTCGGTGTCCGGGGCCAACACGGTCTCCGAAAACGCACGCCTGTTCGCGTTGCTCAATGTCGCCCTGGCCGATGCCGGCATCAGCGCCTGGGACGCCAAGTACCATTACGACGCCTGGCGCCCGATCACGGCCATCCGCGAAGCCGACACGGACGGCAACCCGCTGACCGTGGCGGATCCATACTGGGTTCCCTTCGTAATCCATACGCCCGCCTTCCCGGAATATGTGTCGGCGCACAGCACGTTCAGCGCGGCCGCGGCCGCGGTGCTGTCCAATTTTTTCGGCGCCGATGCCGCCGCGTTCACGATCCAGCCCTATACGATGATGTCCATGCCGCGGGCCTACACGAGCTTTTCCCAGGCGGCCCGGGAAGCAGCCGATTCGCGCCTGTGGGCCGGCATTCATTTCTCCTTCGGCAACAGCCATGGTCTGGAAGTCGGGGCGGCCATCGGCGATTACGTCAGCAGCTCCCTGTTCGGCATCCCGCCGGATCAGGTGCCGGACCAGGACGGGATCGACACGGATGGCGATGGCAACGTCAGCAACGACTACGTCACCGTTCACCTTACGGCCGGCGACGGGTTCGTCAAGGGCGCCGACGGCCGCGATTTCTATTGTTTCGGGTTTGGCGATGCGACGGGGGTCCGGCCCGACGACGTCATGATGGCCGGCATGCTGGCGGCGGACCTGTCCGGCCCGACCTTAACGTTCAAGGAAGGACAACGCGTGCACCTGCGCCTGAGCAATGTCGGCATGCTGATGCGCCCTGACTTGTTCGATCCGCACACGGTCCACTTCCACGGGTTTCCCAACGCGGCGCCCGTCTTCGACGGCGAGCCGATGGCGTCCATTGCGATCAACATGGGCGGCACCCTGACGTACTATTACGAGATCGTCGAGCCCGGCACCTTCATGTACCACTGCCACGTGGAGGCCACCGAGCACATGCAGATGGGCATGCTGGGCAACCTGTATGTGCTTCCGAAACAGAACCACCTGCCCGGCGGAACCGTCCTGGCGAACGGGTTCGTCCACTCGAACGGGTTCACCTACGCCTACAACGACGGCGACGGCTCGACGCGCTATGACGCCGCCTTTCCCCTTCAGCTCGGCGGGTTCGACAGCGCCTTCCATGACCAGAGCCTCGCGGTCCAGCCGCTGTCCTTCTCCGGGATGAAAGACGATTATCCCTGGATTAACGGCCGCGGATATCCGGACACAGCCAATCCGGACTACATCATTAACCAGAATGGATATGGCGCCCAGAAACTGTCGGCGCTGATCACCGCGCGCCAGGGCCAGAAGGTGCTGCTCCGGATCTCAAGCCTGGACACGGTGGCGTTTCGAACGGTGTCCGTGCTGGGAATCCCGATGACCGTCGTCGGCCGCGATGCCCGCCTGCTGCGCGGCGCGGACCCCGACGGGCCGGGCCCGCTGCTCGGCAGCAATCTCTATTACCGGACGACCTCCGTCACGCTGGGCGGCGGACAATCCTGCGATGCCATCCTGGACACGGCCGGCGTGCCGCTCGGCACGTATCTGCTGTATTCCACCGCGTCCGAAGATCTGTGCAACGGGCAGGAAGACCACGGCGGCATGATGACCGAAATCGAAATCCACTAAAGGGAGAATCCCATGAAGCGTAGCGGGACATGGTTGGTGCGGCCGGTCACGGCAACGGCCGCGATCCTGGCCGGAACGATGCTGGCATGGCCGGCGCTGGCCCAGCGGCACTGGGTGGACGGCCTGTCCGTGGCCGACGGCGGGGCCCTCGAATTGACGGCGCGGGACGGCCACATTCAGACGCCGGACGGCGCCTCACTCTACATGTGGGGCTATGCCGCCGGGGCCGGCGCCATGCAGTATCCGGGGCCGACGCTGATCCTCAGCCAGGGCGCGAGCGTGCGGATTGACCTGCGCAACACGCTCGCCGTGCCGGTGTCGCTCGTGTTTCCCGGCCAGGAAAACGTGAGCGCCGCGGGCGGGGTGCCGGGCGCTCTGACCCGCGAGGCCCCCCCGGGCGGCGTCGTGTCGTATACGCTGACGGCGGACCGGCCGGGCACCTACCTGTACCACAGCGGCACCCGCCAGGACCTGCAGGTCGAGATGGGGCTGGTCGGCGCGCTGATCGTGCGCCCGGCGGCCGTCACGCAGGCCTATGCGAATGCCGGCACCGCGTTCGACCAAGAGTTCCTGTTCCTGCTCACGGAAATTGATCCCGCCGTGCACGAGGCGATCGAATCCGGACGCCCGGCGCGGGCCGACATGACGGCCTTCTGGCCCGTGTACTGGTTCATTAACGGGCGCTGCGGGCCCGATACGATGGCGCCGGCGTTCGCCGCCTGGCTGCCCAATCAGCCCTACGACTGCATGCCCGTGATGCTGCCCGGCCAGAAGCTGCTCATGCGGATGGTCGGCGCCGGCCGCGACGCGCATCCGTTTCACACGCACGGCAATAACGCGATGGTCCTGGCCCGTGACGGGCGCCTGCTGGAAAGCCAGCCGGGCGTTTCCGGACCCGACCTGGCGGAATCCAACTTCACGATCACGGTGGCGCCGGCCCAGACCGTCGATGCCCTCTTCGAGTGGACCGGCGCCCGGCTCGGCTGGGACATCTACGGGCACACCAGCACAAATGAGCCCCTGATGCCCGGCGAATACGCCCCGGACCATGGCAAGCCGTTCCCCGTGACGCTGCCCAGCGCGATGGACTTGACCTACGGCGGGCACTACAGCGGCAGCCCGTTCCTGGGCGGCATGGGCATGCCGGAGACCATCTTTGCCGTTGCCACGGACTATTTC
>CAZUYI010000011.1:15268-18162 GCA_964624095.1 uncultured Verrucomicrobiota bacterium
GCTGCCGCCCGGCAACGAAGGGCTGAACCCGCACGGGGCCTTCATGTACATGTGGCATTCGCACAACGAAAAGGAGATTGTGAACAATAACGTGTTCCCGGGCGGCATGATGACCATGATGATGGTTATGCCCCCGTCCACCAACGGCATGCCGATGGCGCACTAGAAAGGATGGACCAAGATGAAGACCACACGTATCCTCAAGTGGGGGCTGCCGCTGATCGCTCTGGTGACCGGGTTCGGCGCGGAGGGCGCGGAGTTCTATCTCCGGGCCGCGCCCATCACCAACGCCTGGCCCCAAAACGGAAGCGTGGTGCGGTGGGGCTTTGCGCGCGACAGCGCGTTCGGCGCGCGGGATGGCGCGGCGACCGTGCCGGGGCCGCCGCTGGTCGTGCCGGCGGGCGACAGCACCCTGGTCATCCGCCTGGACAACGATCTGCCGGAGCCGGTGTCGATCGTGATCCCGGGCCAGGCGCCGGCCGCCGGCCAGGCGCCCGTGCGCCGGCCCGACGGCCGCGTCGTGTCGCTCACGTTCGAAACGCCGCCCGGTAATGTCGTTCCCGTCGAGTATGCCTGGACCGGGCTGAGGCCCGGCACCTACCTGTATCACAGCGGGTCCCACCCGGCGGTGCAGTGCCCGATGGGCCTGTACGGCGCCCTGGCGCATGACGCCCAGGCCGGGATGGCATATCCGGATACGCCCTACGACCGCGATGTCCTGCTGATCTATGACGAGATCGATCCGTATATTAACCAGGCCGTGTCCCATTCGAATTTCGGGCCGGGGAAAATGGTCTCCAGCACGGCGGATTACCAGCCCGGATATTACCTGCTGAACGGACAGAACCCCGCCAACGGCGTGTGGGACCAGTCCGCCACGCCCGGCGAGCGCGTGCTGTTCCGCCTGGTGAATGCCGGGTCCACGCTGCGCCTGCCGACCCTCCACGGCGCGCACGGCAGCGTCCTGGCCGAGGACGGATTCCCGTACCTCTTCCCGCACTGGCGGTATGGGATAACCCTGCCGCCCCGCAAGACCATGGATGTGCTGGTCGTCTGCGGCGCGACGCCCCGTATCGCCTGGTATGACCGCCGGGCGGTCAGCAATCCTCCGCGCCCGCTGGACTCCAACCGCAACGGCATGTCGGACGAGTGGGAGACGCGCTGGTTCGGCGGATACACCAATGCCGCGCCCGACGCCGATCCGGACAACGATGGATTTTCCAACCTCCAGGAATATGTGGCGGATACCCACCCGCTGGACGGCCGGTCGTTCGTGCGTGTCGCTGGCGTCACGGTCAGCGGCGCGGGGCAGGCCGTAGCCGTCAGCCCATCCTCGGAATCCCGCGTCTACAAGCTGTTTGCACGCGACAATCTCCTCTATGGCAGCGGGCCCTGGTATGCGGCCAGCGATTACCGGCCGGGGGCGCCCGCGTCAACGGTCCTGTCCGATACGAACGCCCCCGGCGCCAGGTTCCGGGCGTACCAGGTGGAAGTGGATTTGCCGTGAGGGCCGCCCGCTCCAACACGAGAGTCTCCCGCGCGCCCCGTGACCGCTGGGCGTGTGCGGCGATGGGCCTGGCGTTGCTGGCCATGACCGGCTGCGTATCGCCCCGGGCGCCGACACAACCGCCCGGCGATGCCGGGTCCGCAACCTATCATGGCGTTCCCGCCGGCGAAGCGGCGGCGCTGGCGGAGCAATGGGGAATCAAGGTCGAAAGCCTGCGGCTTTCGGCCCGCGGGCGCATCCTGGATTTCCGCTACCGGGTCCTGGATCCCGGCAAGGCGGCGGCGCTGGCCGACGAAAAAAAAGAGGCCGTTCTGATCGACGAGGCCACCGGCCGGCGGCTGAAGGTGCCCGCGATGCCGAAGGTGGGTCCCCTGCGCTCGGCCACGAGCCGCCCGGAAAAGGGCCGGATCTATATTATTCTCTTCGCCAACCCGGGCGCCCAGGTGACGACCGGCAGCCGGGTGTCCGTGGAAATCGGCGACTTCACCGCGCGGTGCCTGGCGGTGGAGTAACCGCGATGATGCAAACCTCATCGCGGAACACGAAGTGGCCCGGCTGTGCGAAAGGAGGTGCGATGGCAAGAGAGTGGGACGCGTGACGCGACGCCATGGCGGCGCCGGCCGTTGCGTGAATGCCGCGACAGCGCGGCGCGCAGGGAACGCAACCAGGGAGGAAAGACAATGAGTATCGGTACGAAGAATCGTCTGGCGGTTGTTGTGGCAGCGGTAATCGCAGGGTTCGCGCTTACGCTGTGTGCGGAGGAACATCCGGGTGCGGAACCTCCCAAGATGAAGCCCGACATGGAGAAGAAAGCGGCCAAACCCCAGTCCGTGTACGTATGTCCGGACTGCCACGTGATGGCCATGAAGGCCGGCACGTGCGGCACGTGCGAGAAGAACCTGGTGCAGAAGCGCCTGCTGGGCGTGAAGGACGGCAAGGCCATGCTGTGCGACTGTCCGGCGGACTGCACGTGCGATGCCAAGGGCGTAACGGACGGCAAGTGCGCATGTGGGAAAACCGTCGCGATGATGACCTGCAAGGGTCTGCACTGCTGCCCCATGGGCTGCCCGTCCATCTCCAAGACGGAGGGCAAGTGCCCGTCCTGCGGCATGACTACAAAGACGTGCGAGTGACGGGAAGGCGGCCGTAGTCGATGGCGCACGGCGTCCTGCGCACGGGCTGATGGCAATTCGTCGGCAGCGCACATGTCTTGCGCGTTTTCTTCGGACCTGCACCCCTTCAGGGCGCGGAGAACAGTTTTGGGCGGCACGATTGCCCGGAGCGTTGTTCTGGACTGAGGAAGGGCGCCCTGTTGGGTGTGCGGGTGGCGCAAACGCCCCCCCAAGGAGCGGGGTGGTGTGTTGCGCAAAAACGATCCCGAAGGGGT
>CAZUYI010000011.1:18198-19209 GCA_964624095.1 uncultured Verrucomicrobiota bacterium
CACCGTCTCCTCCGATTCGGCCCCTCAGGTTTTTCGAAGCCGATTCTACGGGACTTCCGTATGGAACCTATGGTATAATGAAATCACAATAAGGCCGAATCGGCTGGTTTTCCCGGACGTTCTGTCGCACAATAATGCCCGGTAGCCGTCCCGCCCGGTGCGGGTAAGCTGCGGCATAGGGGCGCTTCGCGTGTCCGTTGGACGGGCGGATGAGCGCCGAACGCACCGTACACGCGAGTCACGATCAGGCGGACAACCCATGAAGACCAGCCGCCGGGGAATCGGAACGGGTGAGGACGCGCGGACGCATATCGGCGCGGGACGGGACGCGGCCGGCGGCGCCGAGGCCGACTTTCCGAAGTCCGCGGAGAGCGCCATGCTGTTGCTGGATCGCGAACTGCGGATCAAGCAATGCACCCCGGCCCTCGCCCGGATCATCAAGGTGAGTCCGTCGGATACGGGCCGGCCGATCGGCGACCTGCCGCTGCACTTCGTGGGGTACGACCTCGCGGCCGACGCCCGCGCAGTCGCCGGCGATGGATCCGTCATTGAGCGCGAGGCGCGGCATGCCGACGGATCGAGCTACCGGGTGCGCGTCATGCCGTCCCGCACTCCGGCGGGGCAGGCGGACGGCGTGGTCGTAACCGTAAGCGAGGTGACCCGGCTGCGCTGGGCGGAGAAGCAAACGCGGCGGCTCGCCAGGGTGGTGACGGATTCCAGCGATGCCATCCTGCTGTTGGATCGGAACGGCACGATCCAGACGTGGAATCGCGGCGCCGAGGCAATGTATGGATGGAACGAGGCGGAAGCGTCGGGGATGAACATCCTCGATCTCGCGCCGCCCGACCGGGCGTCCGAGACCGCCGACCTGATGCGGAGAGTGCTGGCCGGAGAGACCATCGCCTCCTTTGAAACCCGGCGTTGTACGAAGGATGGCCGCGTGCTGGACGTCTGGCTGACCGCCGCGCCCGTGACCGACGAGGCCGCGTGCGTGGAGGCAATGGCCACGAT
>CAZUYI010000012.1:0-1552 GCA_964624095.1 uncultured Verrucomicrobiota bacterium
CGACGGGGCGGTCGTCGCCCGGGCCTCGGATTCGATCTCGCTCTCGGACATGCTGCCGGCCCTGGAGGGCGCCCGCTGGGGGGCGGCCGGCCCGGCGCTGGCGCTGACGGCCGGCGCCTGGCTGATCGTGCTCCTGGCGGAAACCGCGCGCATTCCGGTGGACGATCCGGCCACGCACCTGGAGCTGACCATGATTCACGAGGCGATGATTCTGGATCACAGCGGCCCGGACCTGGCGCTCATCGAGTATGCGGCGGCGCTGAAATTCTGGGTGCTGGGCGCGCTGCTCGTGGGGCTCCTGACGCCCGTCCGGTTCGACGCGGCCTGGTGGAACACGGCGGCGGGTCTGGCGGGCCTGCTGGGTCTGGCGGCGGGTGTGGGCCTGATTGAATCCGGCATGGCCCGGCTGCGCCTGGCGCGGGTGCCGCAGTTGCTGGTGGGGGCGCTGGCGCTGGCCGCGCTGGCGCTGATGTTGCCGATGCCATAGGACGATGCCATGGGCTTGGACGCGGTGTGCGTATTCCTGATGTTGACGAACCTGGCCCTGCTGGGAACCAGCCGGTTGAATGCCGGCATCCGGGTGGTGGCGATCCAGGGAGTCGCCCTGAGCGGGCTGCCGTTCCTGGCGCTGACCTCGGTCAGCGCGCGCGGCGCGGCCGCGCTGGCGCTGCTGATGATCGTGATGAAGGGGGGCGTGTTCCCGTGGCTCCTGGGCCGGTCGCTGCGCGTGGCGGGCGTGCGCCGCGAAATGGATCCCCTGGTCGGATACCCCTTATCGCTGGGGCTCGGCGTCGTGTCGCTGGCGCTGGCGTTCTGGCTGGCGGGGCGCCTGCGGGGCATCGGGCTCGGCGTGTCCGAGTCCAGTCTGGCGGCCGCCTTGTTCATGATGTTCACCGGCCTGCTGCTGATCGTCGGGCGCCGGACGGCCTTGAGCCAAGTGCTGGGCTTCCTGGTGCTGGAAAACGGGCTGTATGCCTTCGGGTTGGTCGCCGTCGGCCACATTCACTGGCTCGTGGAACTGGGTGTGCTGCTGGACGTCCTCGTGGCGGTGTGCATCATGGGCATTGCCATTGACCATATCAGCCGGGCGTTCGATCACATTGACGTGGATCAATTGAGGGAACTGAAAGGATGAGCCGATGACGCCCGCCTTCGGATTCTGGGGCGTGCTGACCGCGCCGCTCGCGGGCGCGGTCCTGGGCGCCGGGTTGCGCTCGCCGCGCGCCGTGCTGGCCGCCCTGGCGGGCGGGTCCGCATTGCAGGCCCTGCTCATCGCCGGACTGGTCCGCGGGGTGGCGGCCGGGACGGAGGCAGCCGTGTGCTGGGGCTGGTTCCGATGCGACGCGCTCGCGGCGCTCCATCTGGCGCTGCTGGTCGGGGTGGGGGGCCTCAGCACGGTGTATGCCGCCGGGTATTTTCGGGCGGAGATCGAGGCGGGCGCCTTTTCCCTGCGCCAGGCGCGGCGGTTCGCGATGCTCTGGGCCGGCGCGCTGTCGGCTCTGGCCCTGGTCCTGATCTCCGATAACCTGGGCGTGCTCTGGATCGCCATCGA
>CAZUYI010000012.1:1562-9644 GCA_964624095.1 uncultured Verrucomicrobiota bacterium
CCCTGATGACGGCCTTCCTGATCAGCGTGCACCGCACGGCGGCCTCGCTGGAGGCCATGTGGAAATACCTGCTGATGGGCTCCGTGGGCGTGGCCTTTGCGTTCCTGGGCGTCCTGCTCGCCGCCGCCGCGGCACGCGGCCTCGAGGGCGGCCAGACCCTGCTCTGGAGCCGGTGGCACGGGCAGGCCGCCCGGATGGACCTGCCGCTGCTCAAGCTGGCGTTCCTGTTCCTGGTGGTCGGATACGGCACGAAGGCGGGGCTGACGCCCTTGCACAACTGGCTGCCCGATGCCCACAGCCAGGCCCCCGGCCCGGTATCGGCGCTGTTCTCGGGATTCATGCTCAACGCGGCGCTCTACGGGATCCTGCGGTACGCGGCGCTCATCGAGGCGGCCTCCGGCGGGTCCGGCTGGAGCCTGCGCCTGCTGCAGGTTTTTGGCGTGGCCAGCGTGGTGACCGCCTCCGCCTTCATCCCGTTCCAAAAGGATCTCAAGCGGCTTTTGGCATACTCCAGCGTGGAGCATGTCGGGATCGTCTGCTGGGGCCTGGGCCTGGGTGGAGCCGGCGTGGCGGCCGCCCTGTTCCACATGCTGAACCACGCGATGGCCAAGACCCTGGCCTTTTTCGCGGCCGGCCGCATCGGGCAGGCATTCGGCACGCAGGCCATCGAGCGGCTGCGCGGCGCGGCGCGCAGCCAGCCGGTGTGGGGCGTGGCCCTGCTGGGCGCGGCGCTGGCGTTAATCGGGACGGCCCCGCTGGCGCCGTTCCTCAGCGAGTTCCTGTTGGTGCGCGCAGCCGTGGAGCGCGGCGCCTGGATCACGCTGGCCGTGTTCCTCGCAGGCACGAGCGTGGCCTTCATCGGCATTCTCAGGCCCGTGCTGACCCTGGCCTGCGGCGAACCGGGCGGCGGGACACCGGCGCCCGGCCCCGCGCGACTTCCCGACCGGCTCCTGGTCACCGGCCTGCTGGCGGTCCTGCTCGTGTTCGGCCTGTGGATGCCTGGCGGGTTCCGGACCTTGATGGAGCACGCCGCCGCGCTGCTGGAGGGACGCGGATGAGCGGGTTCGCGAACGCGCGGTTTCATCCCGGGATTCCGTTGCCGCTCGAGCAACTCCCGCGCGCACCGGTCTCCGAGTTCCGCGCGCATATCATCCGGGGCGTGGCGGACGGCGCCCGGCTGGCGGCCTGCTTCGGCTGGGACGCCGAGCCCGGGCTCGTGCGGCTGGCGGCGGTCCTCGCCCACCCGGCGGACGGAACCCTGTCCGCCCTGGCCACGGATCCCGGCGCCGCATACCCGGCGCTGACGCCGGAGTGTCCCTCGGCGCATCTCTTCGAGCGCTGCCTGGCCGAGCAGTGGGGAATCCGGCCGGTGGGCCATCCCTGGCTCAAACCGGTTCGGCGCCCGCCAGGGACGGGCGGGGCCGGGGCCTCGGACGCCCTGTTCGCGATGGAGGGCGACGAGATTCACGAGGTGTCCGTCGGGCCGGTGCATGCCGGCATCATCGAGCCGGGCCATTTCCGGTTCCAGTGCCACGGGGAGCAGGTGTTTCACCTGGAGATCGCGTTGGGGTACCAGCATCGCGGCATCGAGCGCGCGCTGGCCGGAGGCCCCCATCCGCGCACCCCGCACCAGATCGAGGTCCTGGCGGGCGACACGTCCGTCGGCCACGCCACGGCCTATGCCCAGATCCTGGAAACGCTGGGCGCGTCGGCTCCGCCGCCGCGGGCCCAGGCGGTGCGCGCCGTGGCCTTGGAACTCGAGCGGCTGGCCAATCACACCGGCGATCTCGGCGCCCTGGCGGGAGACGTGGGATTCCTGCCGACGGCCTCGTATAACGGGCGGATCCGGGGCGATTTCCTCAATATGACCGCGATGCTGTGCGGGAACCGGTTTGGGCGCGGGCTCGTCCGCCCGGGCGGCATCGCGTGGGACCCGGGTGCCGCCTGCCTCCGCGAGCTGGATCGGCGCCTGGCGCAGGCCGGGCGGGACGTGCGCGGCGCGGTGGAGCTGCTCTGGAGTACGCCCTCGGTCATGGCCCGGTTCGAGGGCGCGGGCCCGCTGAGCGCGGACGACGCGCGCACCCTCGGGCTGGTGGGTCCCGCGGCGCGGGCCTGCGGCCTGGAGCACGACGTGCGCTACGAATTCCCGTCCGGTATGTATTGCTTCGCCCAGATGCCCGTCTCCACCTGCAACACGGGCGACGTCTTTGCCCGCGCCACCGTGCGCTGGCTCGAAATCCAGCGGTCCCTCGAATTCTGCCGCGACCAGCTCGCAGCGGTACCGGCGGGGCTGGTGGCGGGATCCGTGGGAACGCCGCGGCCCAATGCCCTGGCGGTCAGCCTGGTCGAAGGCTGGCGCGGCGAACTCTGCCACGCGGCCGTCACCGATGCGCGCGGTCGGTTCCTCCGCTACCAGGTCGTGGATCCGTCGTTTCACAACTGGATGGGCCTGGCCCTGGCCATGCGCCGGCAGCCCATATCCGATTTTCCGCTGTGCAACAAGAGCTTTAACCTGTCCTATTGCGGGCACGATGCCTGACGGCACCGGCGCCTGCCGGCTCGAGGAGAACCGGGTATGCTGTCCATCCTGATGGAGCGCGTCCGCCAGTCATATCGGACCGTGGCGTTTCCCCGCGAGGCGCCCGCTCTGCCGGAACGCTACCGGGGATGGCCACGGCGCGACGCCAGCTGCGGCGACGCCGGCTGCGACCGCTGCGCGGCCGTGTGCCCCACCGGCGCGATCGCGCGCGGCCCGGGGAGCGCGTGGCAGCTCGACGCGGGCCGGTGCCTGTTTTGCGGCGACTGCGCCGAGGCCTGCCCCGTCCGCGCCCTGGCCTTTACGCGGGAGTACCGGCAGGCGGCCTGTGCCCGCGAGGCGTTGGTCGTGGACGGCCGGGAGGCCGCGCTGCCGGCGGCGGTGAACGCCGCGGCGAAGCGCCTGTTCGGGCGCTCCTTGAAATTGCGGCAGGTCAGTGCCGGCGGGTGCAACGCGTGCGAGGCCGATGTCAACGTGCTCGCCACGGTGGTCTATGACCTGGGCCGGTTCGGCATCCAGTTCGTGGCGTCGCCCCGGCATGCCGACGGGCTCTTGGTAACCGGTCCGGTGACCCGCGCCATGGAAGGCCCCCTCAGAAAAACCTGGGAGGCCGTGCCGGCCCCAAAACTGGTGGTGGCTGTGGGCGCCTGCGCCATTTCCGGGGGCCTGTTCCGCGAGCACCCCGAAACGTGTGGCGGCGTTCCAGCGGTCATCCCCGTGGACCTGTTCGTGCCCGGCTGCCCGCCGCATCCGGCCACCATCCTGGACGGGTTGCTGCGGTTGCTGGGCCGATGCGAGGACGGGCCGGACGTTTCCGGCGCGGCCGGCGTCCCGCGCGCCTGAGCTCGTCGCGCGCGCGGCTTTCGTCGCGCGCCTGCCGGGGCTGGAGCTCGGCCGGCGCCGGATGGGATTGCGTCGTCGCGGCGCGCGCCCGCGGGGGGACGCGGCCCGTGCGCGAAACGAATCCCGCTTGGGTATTCCCTTGCGTTGCGGCGCGAGGCCGGTATAGTCGCTGGGCACGGGGCGCCGCCGTGCGACGGGCGTGGTGGGAACCCGGCGGTAAAGGATGACACGACATGAAGCGATGGACGGCGGCGGCACTGGTTTGGATCGGACTGGCGGCGGCGGGCGCGGCCCAGGTACGCGTGGTCAAAAGTATGGGCGCCGTGGCCCAGCTGGACATGGCCGGGTTCTCCAGCCCGCCCTCCGGACCGGGCGCCTTGTTCCGCCGTACCCTGGAAGCCGATCTGATCCGGTCCGGCTGGTTCGCGGTCGTCCAGGGCGGGCGCGCCGAGTTTTCCGTGCAGGGCGACGTCGGCGAGTCGGGTGCGGGGCTGCGGGCCCGCTGCGCGGCCTTCGACGTGGCGCAGCGCGCCTGCCGGATCTCCCGCACCTACACCGGCGCCGCCTCCGAGGCGCGGGCGCTGGCGCACCGGGCCTGCGACGAGATTGTCCAGGCGCTGACCGGCCGCAAGGGGATGGCCGCCTCGCGCATCCTGCTGGTGGGCAATCGGACCGGGAACAAGGAAGTCTACCTGTGCGACGCCGACGGCCAGAACCTGCGGCAGGTCACCCGGGACGGAAGCATCGCCCAGTCCCCGAAATGGGCGGCCGACGGGCAACGCTTCGTATACACCTCGTTCCGCGCCCAGTTCCCGGATGTGTACCTGGTCAACCTGAGGACGGGCGACCGCCGCTGCCTGGCCCATTTTCCAGGTCTGAATACGAGCGCCGCGCTGTCGCCCGACGGGCGGGATGTGGCGCTGATCCTGTCCAAGGACGGCAACCCGGAGCTCTACACGATGAGCCTGGACGGACAGCGGCTGACCCGGCTTACCCGGACGCGCCGGGCGGGAGAATCCAGCCCGGCCTGGTCGCCGGACGGGCGCCGGCTGGCATACGTCTCCGACGTCTCCGGGGCGCCGCACCTGTACCTGCTGGAGCGCGCTGGCGGGCCGAGCCGCCGGCTGACGAGCTACGGCTCGCAGAACGTGGACCCCGACTGGGGGCCGGCCGGCGAGATTGCCTACAGCAGCCTGGTGGGCGGCCGCTACCAGGTCTGGCTCATGAATCCGGACACTCAGGAGGCCCGGCCCGTTACGCCCGCTGACGCCGATTACGAGGATCCGTCCTGGGCCGCGGACGGCCGCCACCTCGTATGCGTGCGCACGGCGGGATACCGGTCGCGCATTTTTAGTGTTGACACTCAGACGGGGCGTTTACTAGGGTTGCTGCCTGATTCTGAAAAGGGGGATTGGTTCGCTCCCGATTGGTCCAAGTAGCCGATTTTCATAACTCCACGGAGGTGCCGGATGAAACAACGGATGGCGATGCTCGTGCTGGCAACGCTGGTGATCTGCATGCTGGGCACCCCGGGATGCCGCCGTCGTTCGAAGAGCGGGGGACCGGGACCGGGCGACAACATCGGCGGGCTGCTGCCGGGGGGCGGGGAAGCCGGCGATGCGTCGCTGGCCTACCGGCCGGAAGGCGGCCTGGAACTTCTGCCGGAGGTCCAGTTCGACAAGATCAACTTCGACTACGACAGCGCGCAGGTGAAGGAATCCGAGCGGTCGAAAGTGGAGTCGGTGGCCGATTACCTGAAGCGCAATGCCGGAACGGGCGTGATCATCGAGGGGCATTGCGACGAGCGCGGCAGCGCGGAATACAACATGGCCCTGGGCGAGCGGCGCGCGTTGGCCGTACGCGCCTACCTGATCGGGCTCGGCGCGGACGGGGAGGCCATCCAGACCAAGAGCTACGGCGAGGAGCGCCCCGAGTCCATGGAACACGATGAATCCGCCTGGATGCTGAACCGCCGGGCCGCCTTCGTGTTTTTCAAGCGCTGACCCCGCGCGCAGGGGTTGGGGGGGAGCCGTGGGCGCCCCGGGCTTGCCCGTGGCCGGGCGCGGTCCGGCGAGCCGGTTCCCAGGGTGGAGCAAGCCGGCCATGATCGGGCAGTTGGCGTTTTTCGGGAGTTCGATGGGGCCGGGCGAAATCGCCCTGATCGGGGTTGTGCTGCTCCTGCTCTTCGGGGCCGAGCGGCTGCCCGGCATCGCGCGGGCCATTGGGAAGGCGATGAACGAGTTCCGGCGCGCCGCCCGAGATGTGCGGCAGGAGTTCCTCGCGGAGCGGCCGGGTCTGCCCGGGCCCGACGCCTCGGCTTCCCGGCTGGACACAGACCTGTCCCGGCCGGGCGCGGACTCGTCCGAGGATCGAGCCGGCTGAGCTATGCGGTCCGCCCGTTCCCGTTCGAACACGGCATGAGGCATGAGTACGACCGGCGACATGGTCATTGATCTCAATTTCGTGCCCGAATGGGCCCGCCGTCCGGCCGACCAGAATCCCTACGTTCGGTTTGAAGGCCGGCGGGCGCCGCGCTCGGAGCCGGGCGGCCGGCCGTCCGACCGGCGCGCCCGGGACGCGAAGCCGGGGGCACGCGACCCGGCGCGCGGCCGGTTCCGCGACGCATCGCCACGCCTGGGCCGCCCGGTGGAAGGCGACCGGTCCGCTCCGCTTCCCGCAAGGGCGCCGGTCCCCGTCAAGGTCACGTTCATTCCCGAGCGGCGCGGCTTGCAGCCGCTGGCGGCCCAACTTGCCCGCTCGGGGCGGGCGTATCCGCTTTTTGAAGTGGCCGCGCTGTTCCTGAGCAAGCCGGAGTTTTACGCGGTCAAGCAGGAATTGATGACGGACGGGCCGGCCTCCGAGTCGCTCCGCCTGTACCAGTGCGCCGAGTGCAAGGTGGTGTTTCTCGACCGGAGCCTGGCGACGGCCCATGTGCTGGGCCGGCACGCGGAGTCCTATTATGTGCGCGAAGAGACGCAGGTGGACCCGCCCAAGGGAACGTTCCAGTGTGTGGCGCGCTGCACGCTATCCGGCGAACTGCTGGGTCCCCCGAATTATCACGGCTACGCGGAACGGGTTCTGGACGTGCACCGCACGCGGTTCCCCGCCATGCCGCTCGAGGATTACCGAAAACGCATTGTGAACGAGACCGATCCGGCCCTCATCGAGCAATGGAAAACCCAGAGCTGCCGCCAGGTCGTCTACCGGCTGGCGAAAACCGCGGAGGCGGATTCCCTTCAATTCGCGCGGCGCCAGGACATGGAATCGCACTTTCTGGAACACTATGCCCCGGGCCTGATCCGCGAAGGCGCCCGGTTCATTACCCCGGGCGTGGCCTGCCGCGCGCTCGAGGATCCCCGGATTCAACAGGCCATCGAAGAGGCTTGGACGCGTGAAAACCGGTTCCCGTTGAACCTGGCGATTGCCATTCAGCCGGCGTTCCGGCACCTGGGTCTGTCTTTTTTCAAGACGGCCGGCCGGGCGACGTTCGTGAGCGCCATCATGCCGCATGCCATGAACCCGGCGCAGGCCACGGAGGCGGTCCGGTCCATTCTCGAATGCCTGAGCCGGAATCCCGGCATCCGGCGCCGCGACCTGGCGGAGGCGCTTTACCCGCGGGCCGCGCCGGACGCCCCGGAAGTGGCCGCGCTCATTCACGCCCTGCGCTGGCTGGTGGACAGGGGCCACGTGATCGAGTTCTACAACGGAACCCTGGCCATACCGGGCCGCCGCGCGGAAGCCCCGAAGGAACCGCTGGGCTCGCCGGCGCCGTCCCGTGGCGCGGCCGCCGGCGGATAAGCCCGGGAGTCGTGCCATGGCGGACGTGCTGTTGACCTGCCCCGCCTGCGGACGGGCGCACACGGTGTCCGAATACGTCGAAGGGCCCGCCTTCCCCTGCCGGCATTGCGGCCAGCCGATTCCCCTGTCCCCCCGCGCCGAGTCCGGCGGGCTGGCCGTCCGGCGCCGCCCGCCCGCGCCCGCGGCGCCGGCGCCGGAGCCGCCCGCACCGGCGATGCGAGCGGAGGTCTCGGCCCGCGAGGCGCGCCGGGCCCGTGCCGGGGAATGGAAGGCTGCGAGCGCCTGGCTGCTCTTCCTCGGCGCCGGCGGAATGCTGGTTTACGTTCGCGTGTTCGGGGGTTGCACGGGGCTGGACCCGGCCGCCCTGCGCGTTGCGGGCATGCTGGCATTGGCTGCCGCCTACCTGCTGGCGATCGGGCTGGCCCTGCGGGACAACATGTTCGACGGACTGTTATGCCTCGTGGTTCCCTTTTACCCGTTCTATTACCTTTTCTTTACGTGCCGCTCGCTGTGGATACGGGCCCTGACCGGCGCCCTGATGGCGGCCTTCGGCTACGACGCCCTGCTATGGATACAGCGGCACGCCATCCGGCTGGCCGACACCGTGGATGCGTGGATCCGCGCCGGATAAGGCGCGTATGAACAGCCTCGTCATAGCCCGTATCAGCCGATCGGCGCTGCGCCACAATCTGGCCGTGCTGAAGCGGGCGGCCGGGCGCGCCTCGCTCTGCGCCATGGTCAAGGGCAATGCCTACGGACACGGGCTGCCGGTGGTTGCCCGCGCGCTGGCCGGACAGGGCCTCGCGTTCTGGGGCGTGGCGAGCCTGGACGAGGGGCTGGAGCTTCGGGCCGCCGGCGCGCGGGAACCTGTTCTCGTGCTGCGCCCGCTGGGCGCCTACCTGTCG
>CAZUYI010000012.1:9654-13529 GCA_964624095.1 uncultured Verrucomicrobiota bacterium
AGCGCGTTTGACGAGCAGGCCGACGCCTTGGCCTCGCACGGGCTGCGGGCCACGCTCGCGGACACGCCCGGCCTGGACCGGCTGCTCGATTGGGCGCGGCGCCGCGGCCGGCGCCTGGCCGTACATCTCAAGGTGGATACCGGCATGAACCGCAACGGCTGCCCCGCGGCGCGGAGCGCGGGCCTGGCCCGGCGTCTGGCCCGGGACCCGGTTCTCATACTCGAGGGCATCTACACGCATTTCGCGGACTCCAGCGAACCGCCCTTCGAGTCCGCCACGCGTCAGGCGGCGGTGTTTCAGCGCCTGCTGGACCGCCTGGCCGCGCACGGCGTGCGCGTGCCCATCCGGCACGTCGCCAACAGCGGGGCGGTCTTCAATCTGCCCCGGAACGCGCTGGATATGGTGCGGCCAGGCATTGCCCTGTACGGATACGGGGCGGCGCTGGGTCGGGACGGGCTGGCCTTAAAGCCCGTGCTTGAGCTGAGGGCGCCCGTGATCCTCGTCAAGCGCATCCGGCGCGGCGAGGCGTGCGGGTACGGCGGCACCTTCGTCGCCCGGCGGCCGACCCGGCTCGGCCTGCTGCCCATCGGGTATGCCGACGGCTATGACCGGCGCTGGTCCAATGCGGGCCAGGTCAGCGCCGCCGGGCGCCTGATCCCCGTGGTGGGCCGGGTGAGCATGGACCTCACGATCCTCGACCTGACCGACGCTCCGCCGGTCGGACTCGGAGCGTCCGTGTGCGTTATCAGCGCACGCCGCGAGGATCCGCATTCCGTCGAGTCCATGGCGCGGCGGCTTGGGACCATTCCCCACGAGATCACGTGTCGGCTCGGGCCCCGAGTGGCCCGCCTGTCCGCGCCCTGAACCGGCGCGGTGAGGGTGGACCGCAGGCCGGGAAAACATTGACAGGCAGCGCAAAACCTGCCATTAATTCGTCGTGTCGGCGCAGTGCGGCGACAAGGGGAATTCTGGCCATCGGAAGGCGGTGCACGTGGCGCATATCATCGGCATGTCGGGCTCCGTCAAGGGGCAGACGTTCGAGATCAACAAGGACCGGACGACTCTCGGACGCAATTCGAATAACGACATTGTGCTCACGGACGAGGCGGTGTCGTCCCAGCACTGCGCCATCATCCGGCGCGGCGACCGCTACCTGCTCCGCGACTTGAATTCGACCAACGGCACCCTGCTGAATTACGACCGGGTTACCGACGAAGTCGAACTGCAACCCAAGCACGTGATCCAAATCGGGTCGTGCGAATTTCTCTTCGACGGCGCGGCCGAGAAAAGGCCCGGGTCGTCCGCCAGCGCCATGACCCATGTGGTGGTGGACGCCGAAAAGCCGGTCATCAAGCCGACGTTGTTCGACAGCATTTCGCCCTTCGGGACCCGGCGTCGACGCAGCCGCAAGCTCTGGGCCTTCCTGTTCGGGCTGATAGGCCTGGTGGTCCTGGCCCTCCTGGTCGTTTTCATCAAGATGATTTCCGGCTAGCCGGGCCGGGGCGCTCGCGCGGCGCGTGCCGCCGCGCCGCCAGGCACCGGGCGCAGCGGGGGGGCCCCGGCATGCAGCCCCATACGGAGTTCCGGCTCCCGCACGGGGGCCTGACACTCGTGGAACTGATGGTCGCCATGGCCATTGCGCTGCTGATGGCGGCCGTGGTGGCGTCGCTCTACGCCGCGGTGCTGCGTGCCTCCGACGCCCGGATGCGCCGTCTGGAACGCGCGGAGCCCGTTCAGTCAGCGCTCGAGGCGCTGGCGTCGGACCTGGCCGGCGCGGCTGCGCCCTGGGGCGCCACGAATCCCGCTCTGACCCTGGCGCCGTGCGACGACGCCGGGCTGGAGCTGACCCTCACGACGGCGGAGCCGATCCCGGGCGATTCCCGCGGCTACGCCCTGCGCGCCATCCGCTACCGGTTCACCGAGGCGCCTCCGACCGTTACCCGCGCGGCGGGCGATTATCCTAACGGTCTGCACGGCAGCGCGCCGCGGACCGATGTCTGGGAACGGGCCGGGCCGGTGCGGGTGGAACTGCTCCGGGGAACGGAGTGGACCAATGCGTGGGGCGCGCAGGCCGGCCGTGAACTGCCCCGGGCGGCCCGGCTCAGCGTCGGCCCGTTCGAGCCTGGGCGGAATCCGACCGCCTGGTCTGAAGTGCTGATTCCCGCCGGGCACGCGATTCAACGCGCGCCCTGATCGCCGTGCGCAGCGGCCTCGACGTTCCTGTGCAGCCGGTCCCACTGCCGCTGCAGGGAGGCTCCATCCGGCATGGCATGCCACGGCGGCGTCCGGGCAAGGAGGGCGCGGGCTTCGCCGGGCCGCCCGTTTTCGAGCAGGCTGCGGGCAGCGCGGAGCGTGCGGTCGGCGGCGGACTGATGCTGCCCGGCGCCGGCATACGCGCGTGCGGCCTGATCGAGGGCGCGTGCCATGTCGAGGTAGCGTCCGGCCTTGCGCCACTGGTCGGCGGCGTTGTCAAACAACGGCCCCGCGGCGGCCGGTTGCCGCTTGAGCACTCGAAGCCGGGCCTCGATCGCGGCGGCCTCTGCCCGAACGGCCGGCTCGGCCCGCTCGAGAGCGCGGAGACTGACGGGTTCGAGCGCGGCTTCCGCCCCAGCGCTGTCTCCCTGGTCGGCGCGCAGTTCGGCCAGCAGCAGGCTCGCGGACAGCCGGACGTCCTCGTGGGCGAACGCCGCCGTGGTCTGGCCGGCCCGCAGCAGGGCCTCTGCCTCCTCCGGGCGCCCCTGGGCGCGGGCCAGGCGGGCCTCGAGCAAGGCCGCTTCAGAGAGGGGTAAGCCGGCCCGGGCGGCATTCTGCCGCGCTTCGTCCAGCCACGCGCGGGCTTCCTCGTAGCGTCCCAGTGCCGCCAGGCAGGCCGCCAGGTTGTAGGCGCATGGCGCGACCAGGTCGGGCCGGTCCATGACCCAGGCGCGGGCGAGTGCCTGGCGGTAGGAGTCGGCGGCGGTGTCCGCGGCGCCGGCCGCCTGCGCGGCGCGGGCCAGGGACAGGGCCCGGTCCAGGTCCGGGTCTCGGCGGTCGATCCGGGGCGGCGAGGCACAGCCGGCCATGGCCAGAACGAGCCCGACCCCAAGAGCCGCGAGGCGCGCGGCCGGCGCCGCCCGGGCCGGTTCGAGAAGCAGGAGGCGGAACGGTTTCATGGAGCGGATTCCGGTGCGGGTGAAGCCGGCCAGGGCAGGTCGGCGGGATCAATCAGCGGGTTCTGGTCCGGCGGTTCGATGTATTTGCGGACCAGCCAGTGGCGCTGGAGTCCTTCGACCAGGACGCGCACCGCGCGCAGCGTGTCCTGGGCCTGGAGTGCCAGCGGCGGCACCTCGCGGCGGAGCGCGGCGTCGCCGGCCTGCAGGGTGAGGCGTGCCTGCGCGGCGAGCGGCGCCAGTTCGTCGAGCAGCGCGTTGACCTTGTCCACGGTCGGCAGCAGCCGGCCGCGGAGGTCGTCCAGCATCAGGGCCGCCTGGCGCGCGAGATCGGTGTCGGGCGTGCATGGGATCCGGCTGCCGGAGGGCATGAGCGGGTCCGCCCGGTTGCCGACGGTAATGTCCACATACGAATCCCCGGCCACGACCAGGGTCTTGCGGACGACCGCCGTCGAACTCGTGCGCACGAAGCGATGGAAGCTTTCCTTCAACTCGAACTCGGCTCGCAGCAGTCCTTCCTCCGTGGGGTCAAGCGCCGTGACGCGCCCGGCAAGGGTGTCGGTGATCTTGACCTCCGACCCCTTTTTTAGTCCGTAGGAGCCTTCCTCGGCCGTGAAAACCGCCTCCAGCCGGAAGGTGGGCTCGAAGAGGCCCTGGGCGCGGCCGGCGAAAAAAATGCCGGCAATCAGGGCGAGCAGGGCCAGCAGCACGAACAGGCCGGTCAGC
>CAZUYI010000012.1:13539-18732 GCA_964624095.1 uncultured Verrucomicrobiota bacterium
GGTGCTGTCGAGTGTCATGGGGGTGTCTCCGCGGGGCCGGGGCGGGCGGCTGGAGCGCCGCCCGCCATGGGGCCGCCCGGGCCGGCGTCGTCCGCGGCCAGGGTCGGCCCATTCAGGAGGAAACGTTGCGCCGCGTACCCAGCGGGAGGCTGTGCGGCCTCGTCGCGGTCGGCCAGCCACAGCACGGCTGCCCCGCGGGCGCAGGCCTCGCGGGCGGCGTCCAGCAGGGGCTCGAAACAGGCGGCCGGCACGCCCTGCATGGGGTGCTCGAGCAGGATGAGCCGGGGCTGGCCGAGGAAGGCGCGGATCCATTCGGCCCGGCGGGCCTCATGCCGCGGCACCCGTGCCGGACGCGCGGCGGACAAGTCCGGAAGCCCAAACCGGAGGGCAAGTGCCCGGGCTTCTTGGAGGATGTCGTTCAACGGCCGCCGGGTGTGGTGGCGCTGGCCGAGCGTGACGTTTTCGGCGATGGTCAGGTTGCTCACCCAGCCGTGTTCGGCGAACACACGGCCGATAAGGGCCTGACGCCGCAAGGTTTCCTCGGGCGCGCAGTCGGACCACGCCCGGCCCAGGAATATCGCGCGGCCCGCGTCGGGCACGGCCAGACCGCAGGCCAGGTCGGCCAGCGGCGGCTCTTCGCGGCCCGCCTCGATCCGTACCAGCGCCCAGTCGCCCGGCATGAGGCGCAGGGACAGGGCCTCGATCCCGGCCTGCCGCCGCGGGCCCGGCGCGAGCGTCAGCGCCTCGAATTCCAGGATGGGCGACGTGGGATCCATGGGGTACGCCGGGTCACAGGTAGGTGAGCACGGACACGATGGCAGAGACCAGGAAGAGTGCCGCGATCGAGCGTACGACGGCGCGGGTGGCGGCTTGGGGAATTTCCGTGATGGACGCCTGCACGTTCAAGCCCTCCAGGATGCACAGCGTGGCCGTTGCCAGGCCGGGGACGAGGGTTTTCGCGAGCAGGTTGTAGATATCGGCCGGCTTCAGTCCCTGGAGAACCGTGTGGACAAACAGCAGCGGGTCCAGTGTGCCGATGCCGAACAGAATGCCGAAGGCGTAACCGCTGGCAAACGCCACGAGCGTGAACCAGATGGTGAGGCAGAAGCCCGAGACGGCCATGGCCAGGGCGCGCGGCATGGCCAGGTAGAGCAGGGGATCCAGCCCCTGGGCCTCGAGGACGCGGACTTCTCCGAACACCTTCATGGTGGCCAATTCCACGGCCATGGCCGTGCCGCTGCGCCCGATGATGATGAAATTGACAAGAAACGGCGCCAGTTCCCGCAGGATGACCGTGGTGAGCACCGCCCCGAGCAAACCGGACTGGCCGGCCTTGTTCAGCCAGACCTGGGCCTGAACGACGACCGAGACGCCGGTCAGCAGGGCCACCAGGGAGACGAACCGTAGCGCCTCGACGCCGGTGAACAGGATCTGGCGCGCAAACACGGCTCGGGTGGTCCGCGGCCAGTGGCGCGGGCAGGCAGCCCGGCGCAGCAGGGTTCCCAGCACGGCAAGGACGGCGAGTTCGCGCCGCACGGCGCTGCGCATGTGGAGGCCCAGCGTGCCTAAACATGTCATGGCGGTCGTGCGTGGCTTGCCACCCGCTGTCCGGCTCGCGGCCGGGTGCGGAAGGTTCATGGACCCGTCGTCCCAGCGGGAGCCGTCTGCCGAATGCCGCGGGGCTCGGCCAGCCGCTCCTCCCCATGTCCGGAGCCTACCAGAATCGCCGCGAGCCGGCAAACAGATTACGCCGGAACGCGCCGGGCAGGGCTAGGCGGACGGAGCCGCCCGCGGAGGGGCCGGGGCGCGAGGCTAGCTGGGCGGGGTGCGTTGGCGGCGCTCGGCCTGGAGCGCATCGAGCATCGCCATCAGGCGCCGCCCATACGCCACGTAGAGGTCGGCGGCATCCCGGCTGTGGGCGGACGTCGGGTCGTGGACGACGGCGCCCATGTGCGGCTCGATCGAGATCCCGCCGTCGTATCCGCGCTCGAGCAGGTCGCCGAGGATCCGGCGCACGTCGCCGGCGCCCTCGCCCGGAAAGGTATAGGTCATGGCGCCCGTGGCCGGATCGCGGCGCCCGTCCTTGATGTGGATGTATTCCACGTGGTCGCGGACCTGCCGGTAGAATTCCCATGACGACTGCTTCGGGCGCGGGGGCGGGCTGCTGTAATCGTCGCTGTCCAGCGGGTTGCCGGTGTCAAAACACAGGCGCAGGCCCGGCACGGCCTCGACCAGTTTCAGCGTAAACGGCCAGCCCCGGCCGCCGTAGTTCATACAGTTTTCATGGACGGGCGTCAGGCCGGCGTCGGCGAACCGGCGCTGGATTTCCCGGAGGCGCCGGAACCGCTCGGGCTCGGCCTGGTCCTCGCCCTCGCACACGGCATAGCTCATGATGCGAACCAGGCGCGCGCCCAGCCGCTGCATGCGGGGCACGGCGCGCTCGATCTCGGCCACGGTCTGCTCGAACGGGTCCGAGACGCGCTTGCTCCAGTTGCCGATGGCCGAGCCGAAGCAGTTGACCCGGATGCCGGCTTCCGCAAGGGCGTCGGCCAGACGTTCGAAGGCCGGTTCCGGGATGTCGTGAATCCAATCGGCGGGGAAACCGTCCACCTGGACTTTGCGGGCCTCAATGTGCCGCCAGCCCAGCTCGCGGGTGACCCGGATCTGGGTGTCCAGGTCCACGCCCGCTTCGTCGGCAAATCCGGTGGTGTACATGGGCGCGTCCTCGTTCGAAACACTCATTCTTAGCATGGGGGCATGGAAAAGTCAACCGGGGCCACGCGGTATGGGGCCACGCGGTAAAAAAGGCGTGCAGGCGGGCGGGAGTGTGCTATCCTCGCCGCCGCAGTCCGGGATGAGCGAGCCGAGCGGGCCGGTGCGGCCCGGGCACAGAGGAGGCGTACCATGGGCGTAAAGCGACAGGCGGGCGGCAGGGGCGGCGCACGGTGCGCCCGGGTGCTGCGGTTCGGGGTGATCGGCGCCGGTGGCATGGGGCAGGGGTATTGCCATATCCTGGCGTCACTCGATCAGGCCTGCCTGGCGGCAGTCTGCGACGTGAATCGGGCGGCCGCCGACGAGCTTGGCGCCCGGTTTCGCGTGCCGGCATATGGGGATCACCGGGCCATGATCCGGGCCGGCGGACTCGACGTGGCCGTCGTGGCCACGCCCCACCCGTTTCATTACCAGGCCTCCGTGGACTGCATGAAGGCGGGCTTGCACGTGCTGTCGGAAAAGCCGCTGACGGAGCGCGTCTCGACGGCCGACGCCATGGCGAAGACGGCCCGGCGGAACCGGGTGATGCTGGCCGTGATGTTCCAGCGCCGGTTGGAGCCCGTGGTGAAAAAGGCGTTCGAGTTGATCCGCGGCGGGCAGGTGGGCGACCTGGTGCGCGCCACACTGGTGGCGCTCGAGTACCGCAGCCAGCGCTACTATGATTCGGGCACGTGGCGGGCGACCTGGCGGGGCGAGGGCGGGGGGGTAATGATGAACCAGGCGCCGCACATGATGGACCTGTTCGTGCAGTTCTGCGGGATGCCATCCGAGATCTACGGCTTGACCTCGACGCGCCGGCATCGCATCGAGGTGGAAGACCAGGCGGAGGCCCTGTTGAAGTTCCCGAGCGGCGGCACAGGATACGTGTTCTGCTCGACCTGCGAGACGGGGCCCGGCCAGCTCATCGAGCTGGTGGGCGATCGCGGCAAGCTTACCTTCCGGGACGGGCAGCTCACCTTTCACCGGTTTCAGCCGCCCCTGCGCCGGCACATCGAGACCTGCGCGGACATGTGGGGCAAGCCGGATGTCATTCCGGTGCCGCTGAATCTGCCGGAGGAACAGCCGTCCAGCTCCGACTTCGAGGCACCCCCGTCCCAGTCCGACGCCCAGATCGGCCATGTGCGGGTGCTGTCCCACCTGATCCGGCATCTGCTGCACGGCGAGCCTCTGGCCGTGCCGGGCGCCAGCGGCATTGCGTCGCTCGAACTGGCCAATGCCATCACGCTCTCGTCATACGAGCAACGCTGGGTGAAGCTGCCGTTGTCCCGGGCCCGCTACGACGCGCTCCTGCGGCGCCTGCAGCGCGAATCCACGTTCGTCAAGCGGGCGGTCAAGGTCGAGCGCACGACCGACCCGCGCCTGCTGGGCCGATAGGCTAGAAGGCCCGGTAGCGCAGGATACACCAGAGGGCGCGGACTCCATCCTTCCAGGTGATCTTCTTGCCCTCGGCGTAGTCGCGCCCGTAGTAGGATACGGGCACCTCGTAGATCTTCCAGCGGCCGCGCGCGATCTTGGCCGTGAGCTCCGGCTCGATCCCGAACCGGTTTTCGCGCAGGGTCAGCGACTCGAGCACCCGGCGGGTGAAGACCTTGTAGCCGACCTCCATGTCCGTCAGGTTCAGGTCGGTCATCATGTTGGAGAGCGTTGTCAGGAGCCGGTTGCCCACCGCGTGCCAGAAGAAGACCACCCGGTGCGGGCAGCCCCCGAGGAAGCGCGACCCGAAGACCACGTCCGCGCGCCCTTCCAGGATGGGCGCCAGCAGGGCCGGGTAATCGCGCGGATCATATTCCAGATCGGCGTCCTGGATCAGGATCACGTCTCCGGTCGTTTCCCGGAACCCGCGGCGCAGCGCGGCGCCTTTGCCGCGGTTGGCGTCCAGGAGCACGAGGCGCCGTCCGGAACGCTGCGGCTGCAAGGCGCGCAGGATATCGCGGGTGCCGTCGGTGGATCCGTCGTCCACGATCACCAGTTCCCGGTCCAGCGGGAGCGGCACGGCTTCGACCGCCTCGATCAGAGCCCGGATGGTCGGCGCCTCGTTGTAGACCGGGATGACGACGGAGAGCTTCATGGGCTCACGCGACGGCAGGGCGAAGGACCAGCCAGTAGACCGCGTGATTGATCAGCAGGCTGTAGAAGGTGGACACGGCGTCGTCGGCGACGATCCCGAGCCCGCCGGGCAGGGCTTGCAGGCCGCGGGCGGGGCAGGGCTTCAGGATATCACAGAGCCGGTGGGACAGGAACGCCAGCGCCAGGACCGGGAGGGACAGCGGCAGGCCCAGGAGGCCGATCGGGAAGGAGAGGAACTCGTCGGCCACGATGCGGCCGTCGTCCTTGCGCCCGAAATGGCGCTCGGCCGCGCCGCACAGGGGGATGGCCAGCAGGCACAACCCGAAGGAGGCGGCCGCCTGCGCCGCCCACGCC
>CAZUYI010000013.1:0-387 GCA_964624095.1 uncultured Verrucomicrobiota bacterium
GGCCCGGCTGCGGCTGCGGCAAGTATGTCGAGATCTGGAACGACGTCTTTATGCAGTACGCCCGGCAGGCGGACGGCGCCTACGCGCCGCTCGGCCGCCACAACGTGGACACCGGCATGGGCGTCGAACGCACCTGCGCCATGCTCCAGGGCAAGGCCTCGGTCTATGATACCGAGCTCTTCGCCCCACTGCTCGAGGCCATCGCCGGGCGCGCCGGGAAAGCCTACGGGGAATCGCCCGAGACGACCCGCGCCTTCCGGGTGGTGGCCGACCACCTGCGCAGCGCGGTTTTCATCCTGGGCGACGAGCAGGGCGTCGTGCCGGGCAACCTCGGCCAGGGCTACGTCCTGCGCCGCCTCATCCGCCGCGCCGTGCGCCACGCCAAGA
>CAZUYI010000013.1:397-3462 GCA_964624095.1 uncultured Verrucomicrobiota bacterium
CGGGACCTGGCCGACGCGCTGATCGGCGCCTACGTGCGCGCCTGCCCGGACCTCGGGCTCCGGCGCGAGCATGTCCTGCGCGAGCTGGCCGCCGAGGAACAGAAGTTCGAGAAAACCCTCGCCGACGGGCTGGCCGAACTCGACAAGGTGCTGGCCCAGGTCAAGGCGCACGCCCAGCCGGTGCTGGCCGGGCGCGTGGCCTTCCGCCTTTACGATACGTTCGGGTTCCCGCTCGAGATCACCGAGGAACTCTGCCGCGAGCAGGGCCTGGCCGTGGACCGGGACGGCTTCGACAAGGCCTTTGCCAAGCATCAGGCCGTTTCGCGGCAAGGCGCCGACAAGGTCTTCAAGGGCGGACTGGCCGACGACTCCGCGGCCACCACGCGGCTGCACACGGCCACGCATTTGCTGCACAAGAGCCTGCAGCGCGTGCTGGGAGAGCATGTCCGGCAGAAGGGCTCGAACATCACCGCCGAGCGGCTACGCTTCTCGCATCCGGTCAAGCTGACCCCGGACGAGCTCGCGCGCGTGGAGGCGCTGGTCAACGAGCAAATCCGCAAGGCCCTGCCGGTGACCCTGGAGGTCATGACGCTCGAAGAGGCCAAGGCCCGCGGCGCCACGGCGCTCTTCTCGGCCAAGTACGGCGAGCAGGTCAAGGTCTACCGCGTCGGCGATTTCTGCAGCGAGGTCTGCGGCGGCCCACACGTGCTCAATACCGCCGAGCTCGGCCGGTTCCGCATCCAGAAGGAAGAAGCCTCGAGCGCCGGCGTCCGCCGCATCCGGGCCGTGCTGGACTCGGGGGTGGATCGGGGTCAAACTTAAGAATCGCCCCGACCCGCCTGAGGCCGGGTTCGACGTCGCCACAGGAACGTCGCGGAGCACTCGCCGGAAGGCGGGATGGGGCTGTGGCACGGAAGCGTCGCGGCGGCCCGCGGCGGGCCGCCCCTCCTACCGCTCGCGCGCGAGATGTCCTTGTGGGAGGCGCGGACGCCGCCTCGGCGGCCGCGACGACTCCGGCCAACCCGGGCGGATCGGAGTCAACCCCAAGAACGACAGGCACGCCGATCCTGTCGGACAGTGCTGCACTGGCTACTGGATGGCGGGGGCTCCTGCCGGGCAGGTTACCACGCCCGAGCCATAACGTCCCGAGCCATACCGCTTGACCGACGGCCTGCAGCGTGCCATACTGAGTGCCTATCGGCTTGGGAGCGCATTGGTCACTGCATCACCTCGGAGGAACGGGCCATGGGCGAAGCGAAAAACATTACGGCGGGTTACGATTTTGGCGACGGCGTGCCCATCAAGGTGCGCTACATTTTCCGCGGCACGCCGTACGGACGCGAGGAGCTGGCGGCCGTCAAGGAGGCCTTCAAGGGCGGGACCCTGACCATGGGTCCGCAGGTCGAGGCATTCGAGAAGGAGTTCGCCCGCTACGTGGGGTGCAAGCATGCCTTCGCGGTGAGCAACTGCACGACCGCCACGCACGTCGTGACCCAGATGCTGGACCTGGGAGCAGGCGACGAGGTGATCACGACGCCCAACACGTTCATCGCGACGAACCTGGTGCTGGTCAAGGAGGGGGCGCGGCCCGTGTTTGCCGACATTGACCCGCGCACGTTCAACATCGACCCGGCCTCGATCGAGAAGAAGATCACGAAGCGGACGCGGGCGATCTACGTGGTGCACTATGCCGGCCAGGCCTGCGACATGGACGCCATCATGCGGCTATCGAAGCGCTACAAGCTGCCCGTGATGGAGGATTGCGCCCACGCGCACGGCACGCGCTTCAAGGGCCGGCACGCGGGCACCTTCGGGGCGGCGGGCTGCTTCTCGTTCCACTCGCTGAAGAACATCACCTGCTGCGGCGAAGGCGGCATGATTACGATCAACGACGACCGCTGGGTCGAGCCGATCAAGATGCTGCGCTGCATGAACATCCGGCCCTGGCGGCCCGCGGACGCGGCGCGGGTGATGAAGGAATACGGCCTGCGCAAGCAGAAACAGGAATACTGGATGCCCTCGCATTTCGACGTCGAGGACGTCCAGGGCCACTGGGGCATCAACTACCGCATGAACGAGGTGCAGGCCGCGGTGGGCCGGGCGCAACTGCGCAAGCTGGACCGGTTTGTCGAGCGCCGGCGCGAGTGCGGCCGGTATCTCAACGAGCATCTCCAGGGCATTCCCGGCATCACGCCGGTCTACGTGGATCCACGCGGGTTCCACTCCTTCCACCTCTACACGCTATGCGTCGAGGAGGAGGTGCTGGGATCGAGCCGCGACGCCTTCATGCGAGCGCTGTACTACAAGGAAGGCATCCAGGGAATTCAACATTACCAGCCGAGCTACGACTTCACCGGGTTCCGCAAGCTCGGCCACAAGGGGCGCCAATGCCCCGAGGCGGAGCGCTTCTTCTACCACCGTGAAACCAACCTGCCCATGCACCCCATGCTCACGCCCCGCGAGCTGAAGGACATGGTGCGCGGGATCCGGCGCGCCGCCGACGCCGTGCGCGGCAAGGGCCTGCGCTGAGCGGCGGGCGCGGCGTCAGGGGTTCAGGATTTTCCAGAAGGCTTCAAGCAGCCGGCGCATGACCGGGGCGGCGGCGTGCGCTGTCGCCGTCACCTCGGCATGATCCAGAGGCCGGCCGGCCAGTCCGGACGCCCGGTTGGCAATGAGCGACAGGGCGGCCACGCGCAAGCCGGCGGCGTGCGCCAGCATGGCTTCCGGCACCGTGGACATGCCGACGGCATCCGCGCCCCAGCGCCGATAGGCCCGGACTTCGGCCGGCGTTTCGTACGCCGGACCGGACACCGCCAGGTAGACGCCGCAGGCCAATGGAATCCTTAACCGGCGGGCTGCCGCGCGGAGCTGACGCCGGAGCCCGGCATCGTAGACCGACGTCTGGTCCGGGAACCGGGCGCCCCAGCGGGGATCGTGCGGGCCGGCCAGCGGCTGGACACCCATGGCATTGATGTGGTCGTCCACGAGCATCAGCGCGCCGGGCCGCAGAGCGGGGCGCACCCCGCCAGCCGCGTTGGCCAGCAGCACGCAGCGGGCGCCGAACC
>CAZUYI010000013.1:3472-17692 GCA_964624095.1 uncultured Verrucomicrobiota bacterium
AGGTCAATCGGACAGGCGACCGGCGCCCACCCGGCGCCCTCGTACCAGTGACGGCGGCCCAGGAACACGAACGTCTCGACGCCGCGCAGCTCGCCCCAGAGCAGGATGCCGTCATGGCCGGGCACCGTGGTACGACCGAGGGCGGGAATGGCTCGATAGGACAACCGGCCGCGGACGCGGATCCCATCCGCCGCCGCGCGCCAGCCGGATCCCAGAACGAGTCCGGCGACGGGCCGCGCGGCCGGGAAGGCGCGCCGGACCACGGCCGCGCTGCGTTCGAGAACCCTGGTATTCATGGCGGCTCCTCTCCGCGGCCCGCGGCCAGCTCGCGCGCGATCAAGGGCGGCCGGGGCGCGGGCTCGTTTCCGATCTCGAAGGCATCCCGCAGCGCGGCGCGGGCCTCATCCAGGCGCTCCGGCCGGCCGGCGTGCAGGACGGCCAGCGGCGCGCCGGCCTCGATACGCTCGCCCGCCGCCCGGATTCCCGTCATGCCGGCGCCGGGATCAATGGCTTCTCCGGCGCGCGTGCGGCCGCCGCCCAGTAGAATGACCGCGCGGCCGACGGCCTCCGCGTCCACGCGCCGGATCACGCCCGCCCGCGCAGCCGGCAGGGGAGCGGTGCAGGCCGCGGCGGGCAGCCGCGCCGGCTCGTCGAGCGCGCGCGGATCGCCGCCGTGCAGGCGCACCATGGTCTTGAAGCGCTCAAACGCCGCGCCGGAGTCCAGGGCCCTGCGCAGGCGCGGCAGGGCGCTGCGCCGGTCGGCCGCCGCCTTGCCCAGGACGAGCATGCGAGCGCCGAGTTCGAGGGTCAGGGTGGTGACATCCGGCGGCCCGTTGCCCCGGAGCACGGCGATGGCTTCCGCCACTTCGACGGCGTTGCCCACGGCCCGGCCAAGCGGCTGGTTCATGTCCGTCAGGAGCGCCGCCATGCGCAGGCCCAGCGCCCGGCCCGTCTCCAGCAGCGCGCGGGCCAGGGTGAGCGCCGCGGGCCGGGTTTTCATGAAGGCGCCCCTTCCCCACTTCACGTCCAGAACCAAGCCATCCGGATGGACGGCCAGCTTCTTGCAGAGGATACTAGCCGTGATCAACGGGACGGACGGCACCGTTCCCGTGACATCGCGGAGGCCGTAGAGTTTCTTGTCGGCCGGCGCCACGCGGTCCATGGCGCTGACGATCGAGCAGCCGCACGTCTCGAGCACGCGCAGGAACTCGCCGGGCTCCAGTTCGCACCGGTAGCCCGGAATGGCTTCCAGCTTGCCGATGAAGTCGGTCGTGACGCCCTCACCCAGCTTGTCGATCGTGCCGCCGGTCAAGCCCAGCCCGCGCCCGGCCATCATGGGAACGGCCAGCCCGCAGCAGGCGGCCAGGGGCGCCAGCGGCAGGCTGATCTTGTCGCCGACACCCCCGGTCGAATGCTTGTCAATCACCGGCAGGCCCTTCGCGCGCAGCGGGTCGGTATCCAGCGTGGCGCCCGACTCGAGCATGGCGCGCGTGAGGGCGACGGTTTCGGCGGCCGTCATGCTTCGGAGCGTGATGGCCATGGCGAGCGCCGCCATCTGGTAATCGGGGATCGCGCCCGCGGCATAGCCACCGATGAAGTCCTGTATTTCGCCGGGCGCGAGCTCGGCGCCATCGCGCTTTTTTTCAATAATCCATTGCGGCACCATGGCGCATTCAGTATAGTGCGCGCCGTTGGGATGTCAACCCGCGCCGCCTCCCCGCCCCTCGCGGAGTTCAGGCCGGCCGGAGCGCCTTGACATCGGGCAGGATCATTCGGAGAGGAGCAGACCATGAAGGGCACCGGGCGGGCGTTGGCATGCGGGCTGCTGGGCGGGTTGCTGGGACTGGCCGGCTGCGAAGGCGGGTCCGACTCGCACCTGGGTGACGGGCACGATTTCGGGGCGAACGATCCCGCCGTGTATGCGGCGTTCGGGGACAGCATCACCTACGGTTCCGGCCTGAACGACCTCAGCGAGCGCTACAGCGACAAGCTGGCCGGCATGCTCAACAAGACCGTGCTGAATTACGGGTTCCCCGGCGCCGCGTCCGGCGAAGGCGCCGGGCTCGTCAACGACGTACTGGCGGACGCCCGGCCCGGCTTTCTGCTGATCCTGTTCGGCGTCAACGACCTCATCATGGGCTACCCGGAAGAGACCGTGGCCGTCAACCTGCGCGTGATGATACAGGCCTGCTGGAATAACAAGACCATCCCGGTCGTCGCCACGCTGACCCCGACGTTCCGCGGGTACGAGGGGCTCGCCAGCGGCGTCCAGCGGGTGAACGAGCAAATCCGCCAACTGTGCTCGGAGCTGGACGTTGCGCGCGTGGACTTGGAATCGGCCTTTGACGGGAACCAGAACTACATGCAGTACGACGGCCTGCATCCCAACGAGGGCGGGCACGCCCTCATGGCCGCGTCCTTCCACGATGTCGTCCAATGACGTCTGCCCGGCCCGCGTCCTATCCCGAGCGCCGCGCCGGCCAGCCCGCCGGCCGGCCGACCCCGGAGGACGCGCCGCCCGCGCCGGCCGACATTGAAACCGCGTCCGAAGGCTATGCGGCGCGCTTTGCCGGCCCGGTGGGCGCGTGGATGCTGGCCGTCCAGGAGCGCGCGGTCCGCGCCCTCCTGCCGGCGCCGCCCGGCCCGGAGCTGCTCGATGTCGGCGGCGGCCACGCGCAACTGGCGGCGCCGCTCTGCCGCGCCGGGTACCGTGTGACGGTGGCCGGCAGCGCCGACGCCTGCCGTCTCCGGCTCGAGCCGCTGATCGAGGCAGGCCGCTGTTCCTTTCTTCGGGCCGACCTGCTGCGCCTGCCCGTGCCCGACCGGAGCTTCGACACGGCGCTCTGCTTTCGCCTGCTGCCGCATTGCAGCGACTGGCCTGCGCTTGTGGCCGAGTTGTGCCGGGTCTCCCGGCGGTCGGTCATCGTGGACTACCCCACCTCGCAGAGCGTGAACCGGCTGGCTCCGCTGTTATTCAAGGCCAAGCAGTCGGTGGAAGGCAATACGCGCCCATTCCGGCTCTTTCGCCACGAGGAGATCGAGGCCGCCTTTGCGCGGCACGGGTTCGAGGCGCGGCGCCGGACCGGCCAATTCGTCCTGCCGATGGCCCTGCACCGGGCGCTGCGATGCCGGCCGCTGTCGGCGGCGCTTGAACGGCTGGCGTGCGGGCTTGCTCGGCGCTGGGGCTCGCCGGTGATCCTCGAGGCGCGGCGCCGCGAGCCGCCGGCCGTGTATACCTGCCGGCCGCCGTGTGCCATCGCGCCCGGCACGCGGGTGCTGGTCACGGGCGCCACCGGGTTCACGGGCGCCGTGCTGACCCGCAAGCTGGCCGACGCCGGCCTCGAGGTGCACGCCCTTGCGAGGGCTTCGTCGAACCGCGAGGCGCTGCGGGACGTGCCGGTGCGCTGGCACACGGGCGAGGTCTACGACCCGGCCGTCGTGGAGGAAGCGGCGGCGGGCGTTCAGTACATCTTCCACGTGGCGGCGGCCTACCGCGAGGCGCGCCACGGCGACGCCTACTACCGCCAGGTGCATGGGGTCAGCACGGAGCGGCTTGCCCGGGCGGCGTTGCGCCAGCCGGGCTTTCAGCGGTTCGTGCATGTCTCGACGGTCGGGGTGCACGGGCACATCGCCCATCCGCCGGCTGACGAGCTCGCCCCGATGCAGCCGGGCGACATCTACCAGCGGACGAAGGCGGATGCCGAGATCTGGCTGCGCGATTTTGCCCGGACGCATCGGCTGCCGTTTACCGTCATCCGCCCGGCGGCCATTTACGGGCCAGGCGACAGGCGCCTGCTGAAGTTCTTCCGGATGGCCTCGCGCCCGGTCCTGTTCCTGCTCGGGCGCGGCCCATGTCTCTATCACCTGGTGCACGTGGACGACCTGACCAACGTGCTGATCCTGGCCGCCACCCATCCGGCGGCGCTGGGCGAGGCATTCATCTGCGGGAATCCCGACTGCATCACGCTCGAGCGCATGGCGCGCGTCGCGGCCGCGGAACTGGGCCGGACGCCGCGCACCGTACGGCTGCCGGCCGCCCCGTTCTTCCTGGCGGCCGACGTATGCGAATGGGTCTGCCGCCGGCTGTCCATCGAGCCGCCGATTCACCGCCGGCGCCTGGCGTTTTTCACCAAGGACCGCTCCTTCGACACGCGCAAGCTGCGCGACACACTCGGGTACCGGACGCTGCACAGCAACGAGGAGGGGATCGCCCAGACCGCGCGCTGGTACCACGCGCAGGGCTGGCTCTGACCCGGTCGGAGACCCGGCGCCCGTGTCCCGGCCGCCCGAGTCTGAACGACGCGAGGCGCGGGCCGTCAGGCCCGCGGGGCGCGGCAGGCCGCGCGGCGCACGAACCGGCGGCAGCGCACCCCGGCGGTCTTCAGCAGCCGCGCGGCCTGGTCCTTGAACGGGTAGAGCGCCTCGTAGACCACTTCGCGGATCCCCGCGGCAATGATCATCTTGGCGCAGAGCAGGCAGGGGCTGTTGGTGCAATACAGCGTGGCGTCCTTCAGCGCGATGCCGTGGTAGGCAGCCTGGAGAATGGCATTTTCCTCGGCGTGGGCGCAGATGCACTCGTCGAGCCGTTCGCCGGAGCGCGCGGCGCCCGCGCAGCGCGGGCAGCCGCCATCGAAGCAATTCTTGATGCCCCGGGGCGTTCCGTTATAGCCGGTCGAGACGATGCGCCGGTCCTTGACGATCAGGGCGGCCACGTCGCGGCGCAGGCAGTTGCTGCGGCGCTTCACCACGTGGGCGATATCCATGAAATAGACGTCCCAGTCCGGGCGCTCCGCGGCGGATGATGTCATCGGTTGCTCCCCGGCGCGGCCCGTCCGCGGGACACGCCCGTTCCGATACGCATGGGGGAGGCCAAGCGGCGCCTCACCGCGAGATCCCGCGGAAGGAGCCGGACATCCCGCACCTGCCCCACGCTCATCCTCACTATGAACCGGCCCGCGGCGCCTGTCAAGGGCGGGAACACGCACCCCGCGGCGGGGCACGGTGACAGGGCGCCGTGTCGAGTCGCGACACCTCGGGACCGGGCCCGCGGGCGCGTGATGGGAAGCCCCACTCTCGGCACCCGGTCGGGCGGGCGCCGCGGAACGGGCCGGCGGCGCCGCGCGCCGCCGGCCGCCCCCGGGTCACGTCCGGGACGTCATTCCGTTTCAATCGTGATCGAGCGGCGCCGGTCCTGCGCCGCCTCGCGCTTCGGGACCGTAATGGTCAGGACGCCCTTCTTGAACCGGGCCCTGGCCTTTGTCCCGTCCACGCTGGCGGGCAGTTGGACCACGCGGTGAAACGCGCCGTAGCATTGCTCCCGGCAGCGCCACTGCCTGCCTTTTTCCTCCTTCTCTTCCTGCCGCTCGCCCCGGATCGTGACGGCGGCATCGCCCAGTTCGACCGTGAGGTCCTTCTCGTCGAGTCCGGGCAGTTCGGCCGATACCGTCACGTCCTTGTCGGTCTCGGCCACGTCCACCCGGGGGCTGAACAACCCGGGCGCCAGGCCGCGCTCCGCTCCGCGCGGAGCCAGGGTGTCCGAGAAGAAATCGTCAAAGAGACGATTAATCTCCCGCTGGAAATCCCGGAAGGGATCCCACTCTCCCCGCCGGACAGGGGCCTGGCTTCGCCCGTGCCCGAAATGCGGAACCAGATCCTTGATGGTCATGGGGTTCATCCTCCTTTCATCAGGTTTCGATGGGTATGGTTTTGGTCCTGGCCGTTTCCCGCTTGGGCAGCGTCACTTCGAGCACGCCGTTCCTCACGCGGGCCTTGATGCGGCTGGGGTCCACGCTGCCTGACAGCGCGAAGTCGCGGCGATATTTCCCGAGCGCATATTCCTGGCCCGCGAGCTGGCAGTCCGCCGGCGGCTCCGCCTTCGCGGTCCCCTCGAGGGTCAGCACGTTGTTGGTGACCGTCGCCGAAACGGACGCGGCGTCCGCCCCGGGCATGTCGGCCACCAGCCGAAACGCGTCCGCTCCCTCGCTGATATCCACGTCCGGCAGATAGATCGCCTCCGAGTCCACCGGCATCGGCACGGGCTCGGCGGGCATGTGCGCGCGCGGCGCCTGGGTCATAGCCTGTGTATCCTTCATGAGCGCTCCCCTCCTTTTTGCTCCGGCCGGCCGGACCGGCCGGCCGATTTTGTCATGCCTCGATCTGAATCTTGCGCGGCTTCTCGTCCTCCGCGCGGGGCACGTTCAGGCGGAGAATCCCGTTCCTGCACGTGGCCTTCACGGCCTCGGTGTTGACCCGGAAGGGCAACTGAAGCGTGCGCTCAAACTCGCCCGACGGCCGTTCGCGCCGGGTGACCGTCTCGCCCGCCACGCTTTCGGCGTTCACCTTGCCGCGAAGGGTCAGCTGGTCTCCCATCACCGAAATGTCAACGTCTTTCGGGTCCACGCCCGGCAGTTCGGCGTCAATGACAAGGCCTTCCTCCGAGGCCCAGACGTTCATCGGCGGATACGCCTTCCGCACGCGGCTCCCGCGATCGCTTCGAGTCGCGCCTTCGCCTGACAGGATCCTGTTCATGTCATCCTGCAGCAACTCAAGTTCGTCCAAAATGGACCACGGCCTCTGCCACACGATTGCATTCATCATGGCGCGTCCCTCCTTTTGTCGTGCGACCGTTTCTGGTTCTACCAAGCGTTTCTCCATCAGTTCACCACTACTGGAAGCAATGTATATGCCAAACAATTCAAAACATCGTCCAGTCGAGTTGTTACTATCTTTCAATCAGAGGTTTGAAGTGTTGTCTACTCTTTTTCGCCCGACGATCTAAGCCAAGGATTAGGGCCTTTATGGCGCGTGTTTTTCCGCAAGCATGTAACGTCATGTCTCTTTCGGTTGTGTTGATCCTGGTTGCTCTGGGTTTCGTCATGAATGAGAAAACGGCGCGGCGTCTGGTCGTGCGCATGGGACGGATACCGCGGGGCGCATACCGGATAGCGGCACGGCATGCATGACGCGTAGGATCCCGTGTTCTGCGTGTCCGGAAGGAGGGGAATGGGTCGCGTCCCGCGGCACGAGGCCGCTGGGCGCATCGTGGCTGGCCGAGGCGCGTGCCCGCGGATGAATAGGCTTGACGGGACGCGCTGGAAATGGAACATGATCGCCTACTTCGGCGTGTTGCGTGAGCCGCGCCGGAGCGCGGCTTGGTGACGGGGGTTCCATCCGGCGGCAGGGAAAGGAATACCGCATGATTCCATTGGATCTTTCCGGCAAGTCGGCGCTTATCACGGGCGCGAGCCAGGGCCTGGGCGCGAGCACCGCCGTGCTGCTGGCGAAGGCGGGGGCGCGCGTGGCCGTCAATTATTTCAGCGACCCGCAGGGGGTGAACCGGGAGCGGGCGCGCGCCGTGGCGGAGCGCATCGGACCGCCGGCGCTATTGGCGGACGCCGACGTCCGGGACGCCGGCGCCGTGGCGGGCATGTTCGACCGGGTGCTCGCCGAGTTCGGCCGGCTGGACATCGTGGTCAACAATGCCGGGATCCTGCGGGACCGGAGCCTGAAGAAAATGAGCGCCGCCGAGTGGCGCGACGTGCTGGAGACGAATCTTACGGGCGTCTTCCACGTGTGCCAGCGGGCGGCCGAGTCGCTGGCCGACGGCGGCCGGATCGTGAACCTGGCCTCGATTTCCGCCTTCCAGGGGTTTTTCGGCCAATGCAACTATGCCGCCGCCAAGGGCGGCGTGGTGAGCCTGACCAAGGTTCTGAGCAAGGAATTGGCCCGGCGCCGGATCACGGTCAACGCCGTGGCGCCGGGCGTCGTGCTGACGGACATGGGCAAGCAGATCCCGGAGTCCGCCCGGCAGGAGATGCTGAAATCCATTCCGCTGGGCCGGTTCGGGGAGCCGGACGAGATCAGCGCGGTGATCCTGTTTCTCTGCAGCGACCTGGCCTCGTACGTGACCGGCCAGACGATCCACGTGAGCGGCGGGTGGTGGGTATGACGGCGGCCCCGGCGCGGGGGCCATAACGCCATGGAGTTGGGGAGGGCGGACCATGCTGGAGATCAAGGACGCGGTGGCGGTCATCAGCGGGGGCGGCGGCGGGCTGGGCATGGCGGTGGCCCGTTACTGGATCGGGCGGGGCGGCAAGGCGGTGCTGGCGGATCTCTCGGAGGAGGCGCTGGCCGCCGCGCGCGCCGAGCTGGGGGACGCGGCAGAGATCCTGGCCTGCGACGTGACGCGCGAGTCGGACACCGGGCGCCTGGCCGATTTCGCACTCGAGCGGTTCGGGCACATCAACCTCGTGGCCCCGTTTGCCGGCGTGTTCCGAGACGCCCTGCTCGTGGCGCCCGACCGGGAGACCGGCCGGGTCACGCGGAAAATGTCGCTGGCCGATTTCCAGGCGGTGCTGGACCTGAACCTGACCGGGGTTTTCCTGACCGTGCGGGACTGCCTCGAGCGCATGGTCAACAACCGGGACAAGGGCCTGATCTGCCTGGCCTCTTCGACCGGCTCGCTGGGCACGGCGGGCCAGATCAACTACTCCTCGAGCAAGGCGGCGATGTCGGTCTTCCCGCGGGTGATCACCGCGGAGCTGTTCCGGCGCGGGCTGGCCGGGCGGATCCGGTGCGCGGCCGTGGCGCCCGGCTACTGCGAGACGCCGATGGCGCGCCGGATGAAACCGGAGGTGCTGCAGAAGATCGTCGAGCAGGTGCCGATCGGCCGGCTGATTGACACGGGCGAGGTGGCCTCGCTGGTGGGCGAACTGTACCGGAACGAGGCGCTGACCGGCGAGGTCTATTTCATTCACGGCGGGTTGCGGCTCGGGTCGAAGGGCTGAGGCCGAGCCGGCCCGCATCCACAACCAGGAGGCGCGCATGGGCGCAGCGGCGGATTCCACGGCACGGGGAACGGCCCCGGCCTCGAGCGGCAAGATCATGACCGCGGAGGAAGCGGTCTCACGGATTCCCTCCGGCGCCACCGTCGCCTCGGGCGGCTTCGTCGGCATCGGGTTTGCCGAGGAACTGGCCATCGCCCTGGGCGCCGTGTTCCAGAAGACCGGGCGGCCCCGGGACCTGACGATCGTCTACGCCGCCGGGCAGGGCGACGGCCAGGCGCGCGGGCTGAACCACCTGGCGCACGAGGGGCTGATCAAGCGGGTGGTCGGGGGGCACTGGGGCCTGGTGCCGAAAATGCAGCAACTGGCCCTGGCGAACAAGATCGAGGGCTACAATTTCCCGCAAGGCGTCATCACGCACCTCTACCGGGACATCGCCGCGCACAAGCCGCGCACCATCACGCACGTCGGGCTGGGCACCTACGTGGACCCGCGGCACGGCGGCGGCAAGGTCAACGCCCGCGCCACGGAGGACCTGGTCGAGCGGGTGTCGTTCGACGGCCGCGACTACCTGGCCTACAAGACCTTTCCCATAACCGCGGCGCTCATCCGGGCCACGACCGCCGACGAAGACGGCAACCTGACCATGGAACGCGAGGCGCTGACCCTCGAAGTGCTGGCCATGGCCATGGCCGCGAAGAATTCCGGCGGACTGGTCATCGCCCAGGTGGAGCGCGTAACGGCCCGCGGCTCGCTGCACCCGCGCCAGGTGAAAATCCCGGGCATCATGGTGGACTGCGTCGTGCCGGTGCGGGACCCGGAGCATCACTGGCAGACCTTCGCGGAGCGCTACAACCCGGCTTACAGCGGCGAGATCCGGGTGCCGCCCGCCTCGCACAAGCCCATGCCGCTGGACGAGCGCAAGCTCATCGCGCGCCGGGCGATGGTCGCGCTGCAGCCGAAGGCCATTGTCAACCTGGGCATCGGCATGCCGGAGGGCGTGGCCGAGGTGGCCGCCGAGGAGCGCCTGCTCGACATGCTGACCCTCACGACGGAAGCGGGCGTGTTCGGCGGCCAGCCCGCCGGCGGCCTGAGCTTTGGGGCGGCCGTCAACACGGACGCCGTCATTGACCAGCCGAACCAGTTCGATTTTTACGACGGGGGCGGCCTCGACATCTGCGTCCTGGGCCTGGCGCAGGCGGACCGGCAGGGCAACCTGAACGTCAGCAAGTTCGGAACGCGCCTGGCCGGCTGCGGCGGGTTCATCAACATCAGCCAGAACGCGAAGGCCGTGGTGTTCGTGGGCACCTTCACGGCGAGCGGGCTGGCCGTGGCCGTGCGGGGCGGGCGGCTGGCCATCGAGCGGGAGGGCGCGCTCAGGAAATTCGTGAACCAGGTCGAGCAGGTGACGTTCAGCGGGCCGCTGGCCGCGGCAGCCGGCAAGCCGGTATATTACATCACGGAGCGCTGTGTCTTCCAATTGACGCCCGAGGGCATGGAGCTGATCGAGGTGGCGCCCGGCGTGGACGTGCATCGCCACATTGTTGCGCAGATGGAGTTTGAGCCCGTCGTGAAAGGAACCCCGCGCCTGATGGACTCCCGGATCTTTGTCGACGCCCCCATGAACCTGCACCCCGAATGGGCCGCCGCGTCGGCCCGCGGGGCATGAGCCGCGCCCGCTTCGCCATCCATCGCCCAAGGGAGCACACCATGAGCAAAGTCAGCCTGATCGGCGCCGCCCACACCAAGTTCGGGGCCTTCGTCAAGAAGGACAAGGCAACCGGCGCCGTCACCGACGAGCGCCCGATCTACGAGCTGATCGTGGAAGCCGGGCGCGGCGCCCTCGAGGATGCCGGCCTGGCGCCCGCGGACATTGACGCCATCTGGATGGGCGCCTGCTCGCCGTCGCTCTTCGCCAACCAGGAGCACCTGGCCCCGGCCGCCGTGGAAATTGACCCGGAGCTGTTCCGGTTCAAGCCGGTCACCCGGACGGAAGGGGCGTGCGCCTCGTCCTCCGTGGCCCTGTACAACGCCGTGTACGGCCTCGAGTCAGGCCGGTTCAAGCGCGTGCTGGTGGTCGGCGTCGAAAAGATGTCGCTCCTGAACACCGCGGGCGTGACGCACGCGCTGGCCTGCTGCTCGCACTGGCCGACGGAAGGCGGGCGCGGCATGTCGTTTCCGGACCTGTTCGCCGCCATGGCCAAGGCCTACCAGGCGCGTTATGGGATTTCCGGCGACGTCCTGCGCCGGATGCTGGCCACGGTCGCCGCGGCGGCCTACGCAAACGGCGTCCGGAACCCGATGGCGCATTTCGGCGCCGGCAGCCCGCCCGACCGCTACAAGCTGTTCACGGCCGACGCCATCCTGGCCCTGCCTCCCGAGAAAAACCCCGTGGTATCCGATCCGCTCCGCCTGCACGACTGCTCGCTGATCTCGGACGGGGCGGCGGCGGTGGTGCTGGCCCTCACGGACCAGGCGCGGGCCGAGGGCCGCACGGCTGTCGAGCTGGCCGGGTTTGGCCACGCGGTGGACCGGTTTCCGATCGAGCGGCACGACAGCCTGTTCGAGCTGACGGGCGCCAAGCGGGCCGCCCGCACAGCCTTCGAGCAGGCCGGCATCAAGCCCGGCGACATCCAGGTGGCCGAGGTGCACGATTGCTTCACGATTACCCAGCTGCTCTGCGTGGAAGCCCTCGGCCTGGCGCCGGACGGCCGGGCCGGGCACGAGTACCTGGCCGGCCGGTTCGCGGCCGGCGACGCCTGCGCCGTCAACCTGTCCGGCGGCCTGAAGGCCAAGGGGCACCCGGTGGGCGCCACGGGCGTGTCCCTGCACGCGCTGGTCTACAAGCAACTGACCGGCGCCCCGGTCGGCGTCCCGTACGGCAAGGGCCGGCCGGAGATCGGCGTGACGCTCAACATCGGCGGCGCGGGCGTGACCAACTGCGTGTCGGTGCTGCGCCGCCGGTAAGCGCAGGCGCACGCGTCAGGCATCAATTCTGCGGGGTAACGGCCGATTCACGATGCATTGGAGGATGCGCGCCATGTCCCACCCCCGCGTCGAATATGGTGGAACCGTGCGGCGCTCCCGCCGCCGAGAGGTCCGAACCACTCCCGCTGCCTGCCGTCGGGGCGGCCGGACATCGGCCCGCGTTGTGTGCGCGCTTGCGGGCGGGCTCGCGACACTACTGGGCGGGTGCGTCGGCGTGTCGCCCGGTTCCCTCAAGGACCCGGGTTGGGCCGGATCGGCTCCGGCTTCGCTCGACGCGCTGCTCGAGCCGGTCCGCGCCCGTTACGGGTTGCCGGCGCTGGGGGCAGCCGTGGTGCGCGACGGCGTCCTCGTGGCCGCCGGCGCGGTCGGCACCCGTCGGGCGGGCGCCGAGATCCCGGTGACTCTTAACGACCGCTTTCACCTGGGCTCGGACACCAAGGCGTTCACCGCGTTGCTGGCCGGGCAGTTTGTCGAGCAGGGCAAGCTCCGGTGGGACACGACTCTCGGCGAGGTATTCCCCGAGCTGCTGGAGGCCATGGCGCCCGGCGTGAGCGGCGTGACGCTCGAGCGCCTGCTCTCGCACACGAGCGGCTTTCCAGCCGACAACGAGCGGTTCGGCGAGTTGCTGGGCGAGAGCCTGCTGGCGGAGGGCAACCTGGATGACATCCGATACGGCCTCGTCGCGCGCTGGGTGCGCGAGCCGCTGGCGCATGAGCCCGGTCGCGTATTCGCCTATTCGAACATGGGGTACATCCTGGCCGGGGCCATGCTCGAGCGGATCAGCGGGAAGACCTGGGAGGAACTGGTGACCGAACGGATTTTCGTTCCGCTCGGATTGAACTCGGCCGGATTCGGGCCCCAGGCGACGGTAGGCCGGGTCGATGCGCCCCTGGGCCACGCGATCCGGGCGGACGGCTCGCTCAAGCCCATGCTGGCCGGACCCAACGGCGACAATCCGCTCCTGCTCGGGCCGGCCGGCACGGTGCACATGTCGCTCCTGGACTTTGCCGTTTGGGCCGCCTGGAATGCGGGGCAAGGCCGGCGCGCTCCGGCCCTCGTGCGTCCCGACACGCTCAAGAAACTGCATGCGCCGGTCATCTCGATGCCGGCCAAGCCGGATGCGCCGCCGGGCACGCCGTCCCACGGCCGTTACGGGCTCGGCTGGGGCGAGATCAATTACGACTGGGCCGGCGGCCCGCTTCTGTATCACGGCGGATCCAACGAGCGCAACCTGGCCCACATTCTGGTTCAGCCCGCGCGCGATTTCGGCATGGTGATCGTGGCCAACATCGGCGGCCCGAAAGCCGACGAGGCTTTCCGGGCCCTGGAGGAAGCGCTCTATCGCCGGTACGGCAACCGGGTACCCGCCCCGGCCGGTCCCTAGCGCGGGGCAGGCATCACTTCAGCGGGATGACCAGCGGCCGGGGGATCGGGCGCGCGGCCTCTATCTCCATGACGGCGCCGCGCCCTCCGTGTTCCGCCTTGACCGCATAGGCAAAGGTGCGGATATCCGGCTGGCCGGGCGTCTCCGTGGCCGTGAACAGGCGCTCGACCACCTGGATGGCAAGGTCCGGATCCGCGTCCGTCAGCCCGTCGTGCCCCGTCAAGGCGGCGCCGTGCCACACCTGATCCGGGAACTCGTCGTTCGTCACCATGACCAGCGCGCCTGGCACGGGCTTCCCGGCGGCGTCCACGACCTTGACCAGCAGCGTCCGGTATACCTTGACCTGCGGATACTCGGGGATGCGCGCGTTCGGATTCCGGTAGTGCTGCGGGCTTCTGTTCTTGAGGAGCGTGATCGGATCCTGCTGCGGCCCGAACGAGCAGTCAATAAACGCCATGCCGCGGATCAGCGAATACCCGTCCAGCGTCCAGTGGGCGCGGTTGTTCTCGAACAGGCACTCGACGGCCCGCGCTGTGCTGCTCAGGAACACGGTTCCGCACTCCCGGAACACGCAGCGCCGGGCCAGCGAGCACCCGTCGCGCGCCTCGAACACCCAGTCGCAGCGCTCGAAGACGCAGCCCTCGACCCGGTTCAGGGGGTCCGGCTCGATATACTCCGGGGTCGAGGCGACACGCCGTCGGGCAAAGACTTTCATCCGGCCGGTGGAGGTCGTGATGCGCCACCCCGCGGCGTCCGAGACGGTTGAGTTCACCAGCCGCAGCTCCGACGCCGCCCAGCCCAGCGCATGCTTGCCCGCCTTTTCGTTGTCCGGATCCTTGTCGAAAATAGGCCGCCACGCCGTGCCGGGCTGGAGCACGCCAATCGCGCTGTTGTACACGTGCAAGGCGCCGCGCGCGGCGCCCCCGCCGATGCACAGCCCCACGCGCCGGCGCGGCGCCACGTCGAAGAGCAGCGCGGCCCTGATCGCCGGATCGGCCGGGTGCCCGAGCCGCAGCCGGTTCATGATGCTGAACGCGCCGTCCGGCCGCTTCATGCTCTCCTGGG
>CAZUYI010000014.1:0-15759 GCA_964624095.1 uncultured Verrucomicrobiota bacterium
GGAAGTACGGCCGGCCTCTCACGGAAGCCCCTCATGGGCATCCCCGTAGCGCGGGGAATTCCCGCCCGCGCATTCCTCTTCGGCCCGACGCCGCGTCGGGCCTTGGGACTGCGGCGACTTGTCGCCGCTTTCCCCACCGCCCGGCCCGGATTCCCAGGCCCGCCCGCGCATCCACGCCTGCCTGCCTGCCCATCCGCCACAGGACAGCCAGTGCGCCTTGATCTCCGTGTTCCCGGCCAACCATGGCCAAGGCGACGCACCCGCGCCAGACATGGCCGTGGGATCGAAAGCGGCGGCATGCCGCCGCAGTCCAAAAGGCCGGCCGACCATCCGGTGGGACGGATCAAGGCGGAAGTACGGCCGGCCTCTCACGGAAGCCCCTCATGGGCATCCCCGTAGCGCGGGAATCCATCCCGCGCGAGAATGGCCCAGGGTGGCTTCGACGGCCGCCGCACTCACCTTGCGCGGCATCGGAGTGCCGCGCTACCAAGGCGATACGGCCAACCTGCTTTCAGCGGTCTTCGGCGTGCTGGCGGTCCTGGTCCTGCACCGGCTGTGCCTCGCGCTGCTGAACGACCGGTTGGCGGCCTGACGGGCGATGACTGCGCCCTGGATTTCGCCCACGGCTAATACGCCGCCGCCACCTGCCCGGAAGCCGGCGGGTTGCGGATGACCGCCGTTTCCGACGCGGGCTCGTACTGCCCGCCCTCGACCCGGACCGGCCGGCGCCCGTCCGGGTGCGGCAGGCGCAGCCGCAGGACGGCGGGCCGGCGGTCTTCCGCGAACCGGTAGGCCGCCTCGAGGGTTCGGGCGCCCGCGCGCGAGACGACCTCGAGGGAGAGCGGCCCGAAATAGGACGCTACCCGCTCGAGCCGGATCGTCCGGCCGTCGGCCAGCCAAGCGCGCGGCACGCCGGCCAGGAACGTGAGCGTGTCCCCAGCCTCGAGCCACAGCATCCAGCGGGTCTGCATCAGGAAGGCGCCGTCCGCCTCCACCTTGAACGGGCACCCCGCGTGATAATGCTCGCGGAACGTGAAAATCTCGCGGTCGGCCAGCGAGGCCAGGGTGTTGTAATAGGATTTCAGGAAGGCCTTGACCTCCCCGCGCCGCAGGTGAACCCAGGGATGCCAGCTGATGTACGGCTGGCTGTGCCGCACGTTGCGGACGTGGTACAGGTCCGTCACATAGCGCAGCAGGCGTCCGGCGCGCGGGTCGTCCGGCTCGAACAGGCCGTGGAAGATCAGGGCGGAGGGCATGGCGTTGTCGCGCGTCAGGAACGTGCCGTGCGTATCGAACGCCCGCGTGCCGTCCAGGCAGGCGGGCAGATCGCTCTCCGGCCAGCACGCCAGGCTGGGCGTCCAGGTCCCGTCTCCCAGCGGCACGACGGGCGCCCGCTCCATCGAGCGCGTGACGGCGTCAACGAGGTCCTGCTTCCAGCGCCCGCCCTCGCGGCGGATCCGCCCGGCGGGCTCGGGCAGGATACCGTCGAGCGCGTCGGCCAGCGCCAGGACGCCGCGGCAAGCGATGGCGTTGATGCCGAACCCGCGATACGTCTCGGCCATGTCCGCCCATCGCCCGTCAATGAGGCCGTATCCCTTGCCGCGCAGCTCGTCGCGCAGGTTCCGCGCGCGCCACTCGAGCAGGCACTCGGCGGTCTTCAGGAGCCGCGCCGCGCGCGCGCGCAGCCAGTCCGCGTCCCGCGTGATGCGGAAATGCTCGGCAAACAACTGCAGGACCACGCCGGGCTCCGACTGGTGCCCGTTGAAGTTCTGGATCATGCCGTCGGGTTTCTGCTTTTCCAGGAAGTACTCGAGGGCGCGCCGCACGAGATCGTGCCGGCCCGTCGAGTCGAGGAATTGGATCATGGCCGCGCTTTCCGGGGCCAGCGCGGTATAGGCCCGGCCGCAGGACGGCAGCAGGACGCCGTCCGGCTCGCGCCCGTACATGACCATGTCCAAGTGCAGGCGGCAGGCCTGGAGCCCGTCCTGGATCCGGCACTCGGGCACCTCGATGTGGGCGTCCTGGTCCAGCACGCCGCGCCAGTAGGCCCGGCATGCCGCCTGGTGCGACGGGGCCGACTGACCCGCCAGGCGCTCGGCGCGGGCGCGGGGAATCGGCCGGTGCGGAATCCAGAACTCCGCCTCGACGCTCCCGCCGGGCGGCAGCAGCACGGGCAGCTCGGCGTTGGGAAACGGCCGGCCGTTCAGCCGCGCCACGCAGAAGATGTGCCCCGACACGCAGACCCCGAACCCGGTGTCCGGCTCGTAGCCGTGCAGCCCGCCGGACGGGGCCGCCATCTTGGGGACCATCGGCGCCGGCGCGGCCAGCCAGGCGTAGCGCGGCACGTCGGCCGTGTTGACCGCGTTCACCCGGCACACGAGGACCGGCTCCTCCTCGCGGCGCGCGGCCCGGGCCCACGCCCGCATGAACCGCGCGCGGTCGTCGTCCGTGAGCGGGCCGGCGAACGGCCGGACGCCGTGCAGGGCCGTCCAGGTTTCCTCCGCATCGCGGCTGGTGTCTTCCGCCAGGCGCTCGAGGAACTCCCGCTCGTGCTCCGGCGCAAACCGGTGCCCGCCCGAGTGGCCGTCCGCCACCAGGAAATGCGTGCCGCGCACGGCGCCCGGCGCCAGCGGGCCGGTCTCCAGGGAGCAGAAAAAGGTCATGTCGTAGAGGAGCTCGTCATCCGTAACCCGCTGATGCAGGATGGGCAGCGCGCCGTCCTCGAGCCGGCGCGCAAGGGGCAGGGCGCAGCCGATGCCGCGGCTGACGGTCACGGTGTATCCCAGCCAGGCATTCGGCGCTTCCGAAGCGGCGAGTTTCTGGCGCGCCAGCAACGGCGTGATCTCGGTGCACGACTCGCGCGGGCTGGCGCAATACACGTCGAACAGGCGGATGTCCCGGCCCAGCCCCAGCGTGGCCCGGCCGGGCAGCGGGCGCGTGTGGGCCACCGCGCGCGCGTAGGTCTCTTCCGGCTCCAGTTCGATCCGCTGGAGCTTCGTCAGGCGATTCCGGCGCGCGACATCCTCCGCCACCTGCTTGTACACGCGCGGATCGCCGGCCGGGATCACGGCCGCGCCGATGTCCGGGAGGACGATCGGACACGCGTCGGTAACGTCGCGCGCGAAGAACGAGAAGGAGCCCGACGGCGTATCCACGCTCAGGACCGTGGCCGGCGAGCCGGGCCCGAGCCGGGCGTTCCGGCACTCCGCCTGCAGCCGGGCGGGCCCGCCCGGCGGGAATCGAACCGGCTGTTCGGTTGCGGGCGCCGCGCGGCCCGCGACGGTCAGGGCGCCCAGCTCGCCGTCCCGGACGCGGACGGCGGCGGATTCCGGGGCCTGGTTCCACACGATGGCGACGGTCATGGATCGCGCGGTCATGATGGGTCCTTTCGGTGATCCCGGCCGGCGACGAGCGGCTCGCGCCGCGAGCCGGCCCTCGGGCGCCCCGCGCTCAGCGGCGGCGCCGCAGGATGCCGCGCATGGTCTCGCCGAGGATCGGGTTCAGCGTCTCGTCCTCCACGTCCAGCGACAGCAGCCGGCCCAGCTCCCAGTCAATGTTGTGATACACGGAATCCGTGCCGAACACGATCTTGCGCGGGCCGACGGCCCGGATCGTGTCTTCCCAGCGGCGCGCGCTGCAGAAGCTGCCGCACCATTCCAGGTACACGTTGTCAAGCTCCCGCGCCGCTGCTTCCGCCTCCGCGCGGCCGGCGTCATTGCCGCCCGAGTGGCCGAGGAGGAACATGGCCTCCGGGTAGCGTTGCGCGACTGCCGCCACGCGGCCCGGCGAGTCGTAGCTCCCGCCCCAGGTGTGGATCAGGATCGGCAGCCGATGCCGGCTCGCGTAGTCCCAGGCCGGGATGAAGACGGAATCCTCGATCGGCACGTTCCAGTAGCTGCAGAGGATCTTGAAGCCGACGAAGAAATCGCGCGCGAACCAGTCGTCCAGCCGGGCTGCCAGCGCCCCGGCATAGGCGGGGTGGAAGGACACCATGCCTTTCAGCCGGTCGTGGTGCGGGTGCGTGACCGATTCCAGCGCCGCGTTGCCGGCCACGACGTCGTCGGCCAGCGGATTCGAGCCGGGAAACACGATCGTCTGCTCGACGCCGAGCCGGTCCATGCGCTCGAGCAACTGCCGGACCGTCCGGGCGATGTCGCTCTCTTCCAGGATCCAGCGCGAGGAGGCGCCCAGGTGCGCGTGGGCGTCGAGCAGCGGCGGGCCGATCCGCTCGCCGCGCAGGAGCCGGGTCCAGTAGGCATCCGGCCCTTTGCCGGCGGGCCCGCCCGCCGGCGGAGGGTCTTTCAGGCCCAGCCGGCGGGCCATGGTCCCGTACGCCACGGCGGCCAGGGCGGCCGGGTCGAGCCCGCTCCGGGCCAGCCCGGCCATGGCGGCCCCCGCGTGCGAGCGCGGCCCCATCCCGAAGACCACCCGCTCCGGCCCGAACGTGCGGACCAGCAGGTCCAGCGCGCCCTGGACGTGAATCCAGGAGGTGTCGGTCCAGATGTTCGGCCGGCGCCGCAGGCAGGCGAACACGGCGTCCAGGTGCTGCCACATGGCGTCGGTGAGAATGAACGTCAGGGCGGGAAAGTGCGCGGCCAGTTCCAGCAGGGCGGCGGGGCCGTCCCACTCGTTCACGCTGAGCAGCACGGCCGGCTTGTACGGGACCAGGGGCTCCAGCACCGAGTCCAGGTTCCGCAGGTCGTAGAAAAGCGTCTTCGGCAGCGCGCGCAGGACCCGGATGCCTCCGTCCCGCACCGCGCGCACGAGCTCGTCCATCGCGCCGCGTTCGTAACACATCGCCGGCGCCACCGCGAAGGCCGGGATGATCCGGTCCCGGGCCCCGGGGCATGCCGCCAGCGCGTCCAGGAGACGCCGGTTGCCGCCCGGGGCGTGCGGCACCGCCGACTTGTTCCACGCCACGGCCTGCGCCACGCCCAGCCGGTCCATCTCGTGCAGCAGGTCGGCCAGTCCGGGATAATCGGGCGTTTCGGCCACGTTCAACCCGTACGAGCCGTTCACGTTGAGCCAGGCCGCGGGAATGCTCATGGGATGTCCTCGCTCCGATGCGCCGTCAGTGCTCCTGCCGATCTCCTTTATCGTGCACATCCGCGCCGGGCGCGCAACAGCAAAGTGCCGATCCGGCCGTCATTCCCGGGTTGGGCCGCCCCGGGATGGCAAGCGGCGCCCGCGCCTCGCGGGCCGTCCTGTCGGAGCCCGTCATACGCGTTCGCGTTCACGAACGGAACAGGGGAATTCAGGGCGCGGCACAGGCTCGGGAGGACGCGCGAAACGGTCGTGGGCGCACCGGGTCCTCAGGGCGCGTTCGGCGAGGGGCTCGTTTCGTCAACGGCCTGCTCCCATTCCCCGTAGAGGCGGGCCAGGCGGGCGGCGGCGTCGGTCAGCTCGCGGTTCAGGGCCTGGGGCTTGCCGGGCACGGCATAGGTGGCCGGGTCTTCCAACTCGGCGGTCAGAGCGGCTTGCCGGGTCTCCAGCGCTTCTATCTCGCGCTCCAGGCGGCCGCGGCGCTTCTCAAGGTCCCTGCGCGCCCGGAAGGCGGCCTGGCGGCGCGCCGCCTTGCGCGCCGAGCCGGCCGGCGCGCCCGGCCGCGCATCGCCCGGCGCCGGCGCGGTTCCGCCGGGCGCCGCGCCCTCCGCGCGCGTCCGGTCGAGATAGTACTGGTAGTCCCCGGCATAGGGTGTGATCGCGCCGGCCTTCACGTGCAGCACGCGCGTGGCGATGGACCGGATGAAATAGACATCGTGGCTGATGAAGACCAGCGTGCCCGTGAAATGACGGAGCGCTTCCACCAGCGCCTCGACGCCCGCCAGGTCCAGGTGCGTTGTGGGCTCGTCCATCAGCAGGAAATTCGGCGGATTCGTCAGCAGTTTCACCAGCGCCAGCCGGCTCTTCTCGCCGCCGCTCAGGACGGATACACGCTTGAAGACATCGTCGCCCCGGAACAAGAACGCGCCGAGCACCGTCCGGGCGTCCTGTTCGGACAGGGCGTGCGGGCCGCCGAGCACCTCCTCGAGCGCCGTGCGGCCGGGATCCAGCATCTCGAGCCGGTGCTGGGCGTAATAGCCCGCCGTCACGTGCAGCCCGAGCGCGCGCGTCCCGGCCTGGACCGGCAGCGCGCCGGCCAGCAGTTTCAGCAGCGTGGATTTCCCCGAGCCGTTCGGCCCGAGGAGCACGATGCGTTGGCCGCGCTCGATCCGGAACGTCAGCCCGCGGTACACCTGGACCGGCCCGTACGCGTGGTCCACGCCCTCGAGCGAGGCGACGACCAGCCCGCTGCGGGCCGGCTGCGGCCACCGGAAATGGATCGCCGGGCCCGCGCCCGGCGGCGCCTCAACGAGCTCCATGCGGGCGATCTGCTTGAGCTTGCTCTGGGCCTGCGCGGCCTTGGTGGCCTTGGCGCCGAACCGGTCCACGAACCGCTGCAGGGCGGCAATCCGGCGCTGCTGGTTCGTGTAGGCGGCTTCCTGCCGCGCCTGGCGGCCGGCGCGCTGCTCCAGGTAGGCGTCGTAATTACCCCGGTAGCGGATGACCCGCCCGCGGTCTATCTCAAAAATGCGCGCGGCCAGCGTGTTGAGCCAATCCCGGTCGTGCGAAATCATCAGCAAGGCGCCCGGGTATCCGCCCAGGTACGCCTGCAGCCAGAGCACCGATTCGATATCGAGGTGGTTGGTCGGCTCGTCGAGCAGCAGCATGTCGGGCGCCTGGACGAGCAGCCGGGCCAGGTGCGCGCGCATGATCCAGCCGCCGCTAAGCGACCCGGCCGGCTTGCCCGCGTCCTGCGGCCGGAAGGCCAGCCCGGCCAGGATCCGGCGGGCTTTCGGCTCGAGCTCGTACACGCGCAGCGCGTCGAGCCGCTCCTGCGCGGCGTGCCAGGACTCCGAGTCGCGCGGCGCGGTCCGCTGCGCGCGGCGCAGCGCGGCAATTTCGGGCGTCACGGCCGTCGCCAGATCGAGCACGGTCTCCGGCCCGTGCGGCTCGATTTCCTGGGGCAGGTAGCCCACCGAGGCGCCCTTGCGGAACCGGATGGTGCCGGCGTCAGGTTCGAGGTCGCCGAGGATCAGCTTGAAGAGCGTGGACTTGCCCGAGCCGTTCGGCCCGACTATGCCGATCCGGTCGCCCGGCCGCACGTGGAACGATACGTCGCGGAACAGCACGCGCGCGCCGAATGCCTTGCTCAACTGGGAGACGGTCAGCATCCCTCAAAATGACACGCCGGCCCCTGTCGCGCAAGGCTCGCGGGACGCTTCGCGCCGAATTCCGACTGCATTCCAAATGCCCGAGCCGGGCCGGTCAGAAGAAGAAACTGACGCCCAGCTTCAGGCCGTAGTCCGTGTCCTCGAGCTCGTCCTTGTCGCTGTAGATTTTCTCGTTGGAGAAGGCGCCGTACAGCATTGCGTCAATGGAGACGTTGTTGACCAGGAAGAACGCAACGCCCGCCCCACCTTCCGCGAAGAGCGCGTTGTCGTCGTCCTTCTCGCCCTCGATTTTCACCTCGGCGTACGCGGCGCCCAGGGTCAACTGGACGAACGGGATGACCGGCGCCTCGAGTTCGAGGTAGTACCGCCCGAACACGCCGCCGCCCAGGCTCGTGAGCTCGGAGGACGAGCCAAAATCGCGGTAGGCCCCGTACGCGGCGAATCCAACTTCCGCATCCTTCTGGATGAAGTATCCCATGCCGCCCCTCAATCCAACCTCATCTCTCCGGAGGAGCCCGTCCAGGGATAGCTGCTTGGTCCCCTGATCGAGCATGGCCGCCTGGGTCCCAAGGGCCATGGCTGCCAGCACGAAAACCGCAATCCAGCGCTTGTTCATGGTGTCCTGACTCCTTGACATGCTGCTGTGCTCGTCTTGGCCGGCGCCTGCGCGACGACCGCTTCCGCCGCAGCGCGGGAATCCGTCCCGCGCGGGATCACCGTCCCCCCGTAGCGCGGGAATCTGTCCCGCGCGGAATTATCCCCAGGGCGGCCTGAATGGCCGCGGCGCTCACCTTGCGCGGCATCGGAATGCCGCGCTACCAAGGCGCCCGGCCGCCCATCTTGCGTGGCCCGCATCACCTCCTTTCGGTCCCTGTCTGCCGGTCCTTCCGGCTTCCGCGCGTGGTGCGCGTCACAAGCCCATGGCCCGGGCGATGGCGGGCGCCACGATCTTGATGCCCGCCTCGGTGCCGGGATGCAGGCCGTCCCGAACGTACTGGTTGAAGGTCTCCGGTTCTTCCCGCAACATGGTTTCCCAGATCGGATACAAATCCACCAGCCGCAACCCGCGTTCGCGGGCGACGTCCCGGGCCACCTGGTAATACTGGTCCAGGCGCGGCCGGAACTCGGCGGGCTTGCCCACGACGGGATTCATGGTCAGCAGGATCACGTCGCAGTCCGGGTTGTGCGTCAGGATGCCGTCTATCATGGCAATCAGGTTGGACCGGCTCTGCTCCAACGAAATCCGGTGGCGCTCGTCGCCGTCATTGATGCCGAATTCGAGGAATACGGCGTCGGGGTTCCGCTTCAGCACGCGCGCCTCGAGCTGGCGGACGCCCCAGTCGCTCGCCTTGCTGTTTTTGCCCATGTTGCAGATCGTGAAATTGTAGCCGGATTGTTTGCAGTTGAGAATCTGGCGCAGGTGTTCCACCCACGACCCGGCCCACGTGAGGCTGGTGCCGTAGGCGACGATATGCTGGGGGAGCCCGTCCATGGCGCGTTGCAGCGTTTTGCAGGGCGCCGCCTCCGGCGCGGGCCCGGGCGCCGCGGGGGCCTGGGCGCTTGCCGGCCGGATCATCATGCCCAGCAGGACGAGAGCGGCGCACAGCCGGATCCGCGAGGCACCGGCGCGCTGGCTGACAGGAGGGATCCAGGCCGGTTGCGGAGTTCTTCGCGAGAGGCTCGGACGACGAATTCTTTCACGGAGCATGGCCGAGGCTCCCATCGAATGGCCGCACTCTTGCATATTACCCGGCACGCGTCAAGCTCCACCAGGCCAGGGCCGAATGGCGCAGGGCGACCTGGATGGCCACGGCGCTCACCCTTGCGCGGCATCGGAGTGCCGCGCTACCAAGCCGCCCACGCGATCATTGCCCCCCAGTAGCGCGGGAATCTGTCCCGCGCAGGATCACTGCCCCACCGTAGCGCGGGAATCTGTCCCGCGCGGAATAGCCAAGGGTGGCCTGGATGCCCGCGGCGCTCACCCTGCGCGGCCGCATCCGGATGCCGCGTCAGCCCGGGGCGGCATGGCGCAGGATGAGCGGACGCTCCAGGCCGTGCGCCAGCATGAGCGGCTCGTCGGATAGGATTTCGACGGTCGGGCCCCGGGCAACGATGCGCCCGGCGTCCATGACCAGGACATGGCGGCATACCTCGACGACCAGGTCCAGGTCGTGCGTGGCGATGATCTTGGTGTGCTCGAAGGAGCGCAACAGCTGGATCAGCCGGCGCCGGGCACGCGGATCGAGATTGGACGACGGCTCGTCCATGACCAGGATGTCGGGCGCCATCGCCAGGACCGTGGCGATGGCCACGGCCCGTTTCTCGCCCGCCGACAGCCGGTATGGGGGCCGCTCGCGGAGGGGCGCCATGCCCACGCGATCCAGCGCGGAGGCCACGCGGTCTTCAACCTGGACCGGCGGCAGACCGGCATTCAACGGGCCGAAGGCGACGTCTTCGGCGACCGTCGGCATGAATAACTGGTCGTCGGGATCCTGGAAGACCATCCCGACCGCGCGCCGCGCCAGGGCCGCCGTCTCCCGGGTAACGACGGTATCGCCGATGCGGACTTCGCCGCGCGCCGCGGCGAGGGCCCCGTTGAGGTGGAGGAGCAGCGTTGACTTGCCGGCGCCGTTCCCGCCGATGAGCGCCACCGATCCGCCGTGCTCGATGCGGAAGGACACGCCCTTCAGCGCCTCCGTGCCGTCCGGGTAGGCAAACGAGAGATCGCGGACCTCGACGACATGATGGCTCACGGGACACCCCCCGTAAGCAAGGAGCCGAACGCGCCCGCCAGATTCCACAGGCGGGCCGATAGAAAGAAGAGGATGCACGCCGCGGCGAATCCCGCATCCGGCCACCCGAAGGAGGATGGCCGCAGGACACGAACCTCGCCGTCGAACCCGCGCGCAGCCATGGCCCGGTGGATACGCTCGGCCCTGTCCAACGACCGCAGCAGCAGGTGGCCGACCATCGAGCCATAGACCCGGAGCCGCAGGGGCCGCCCCGCCGACCGGATCTCCGCGCTTCGCTTCATTGTGACGGCCTGGCCCGAGACCACGAAGAGGTAGCGGTAAAGGAACAGCACCTGGACCACGAAGACGCGCGGGACGCCGAGTTGCCCCAGCGCCGCGCTCAACCGGTTCATGCCCGTACAGGCGACCAGCGCCAGCGCCGCGCCGACGGTGAGCAGGAAGCGGAACAGGATGGAGCCGAACGACACCCATCCGCCCGAAAGTGACACGGGGCCGATGGCCGCAACCGGGGTCCGGTCCAGCAGGGGATTGAAGAGGCCGATGACCAGGGCGAACGGCGCAGCCATGAGGATCTTCCGCGCCAGGTAGCGCATCGGGATGCGGCCGAGCGCCGCCAGCGCGACGGGATAGATGAGCAAGGGCGTGAGGGCCGACACCGCGTGGCGCGGGAACGACATGACGACGCCGATGAAGACGAGGGTCACCACCGCCTTGGCCCGCGCATCCAGGCGATGCACGGGGGTATCCATGCGTCCCAGGTCATCCATCAACCCGATGTCGAAGCCGTCCGTGGCCCTCATGCCGCCCCTCTATCACGCTTTGCCGCCGCGGCGCAATGCCGGACGCGCGCGCAGCGCGATGCCGATCAGACAGGCCAGCGCCAGGGTCATCGCCCCGCCGACGATTCCCGACAGGGATGTCCCCGCGCTCACGGCAGGCCACGTCTCGGCGGGCGGCGCATCGCGCTCCGGCGCCTTGAACCCGTAGTCCGGCAGGAAGGCCGTCTTCGCCTGGAGGTCGGCCAGGTTCCCGTGCACGCCGTCCTCCCGGCCTGCCACCTCTTCTTTCCCGGCGGTCCTGGCAATGGACCATTCCAGGCCGTCGGGGTCAGTCGAGGCGAACCAGCTCGCCACGCCGCCCGCCAGCAGGGCGATGACCGCCAGGCTGATCAGTAGCGGGCGCATCGAGGCCCGGCCGCTGGAGCTGGACGCTGCCGGCAACGCCTCCGGCCGGGCCCTGGCCACGAACGAGACCACCGCGGCCGTCGCCAGTCCTTCCACAACGCCAATCGCCAGATGGATCGGCAGCATCAGCAGCACGAATGTGCCGAACGGCAGGTCGGTTATCCCCGAGGCCTCCGTCTGAATGACGACGCTGAACGCGCCGGCGAGAAGCCCCGCGGCAGCCGCCACGACGGTCCCCACCCAGGCGCGCGGCCCGTGATACGGATCCCGGACCATCACGCGGTAGATCAGGGGATACGCCACGAACGCCGGGAAGAACCCCATGTTGAAGATGTTGCACCCGAGCGCAAGCAACCCTCCGTCCGCGAAAAACAGCGCCTGCACGGTCAGCACGGAGGCGATCACCAGGAAGGCCGCGTGGGGACCCAGCAGGGCGGCCAGGATCAGCCCCCCTCCGAGGTGGCCGCTCGATCCGGTGCCAGGAATCGAGAAGTTGATCATCTGCGCCGCAAAAATGAACGCCCCGAGGACGCCCATCATTGGGACGAGATTGTCACGGAAGGACTTCTTGACCTTGTTGGCGCAGTAAGCAATCAGCCCGCCTGAAACCGCCCACATCGTCCCGCCCACGGCGGGGGAAATCAACGCATCGGCCATGTGCATCTTCTGTTCCTCCTACAGGGCCTCGCTGCGCGTGACTCCGAAAACTCGCGTGAGCCCGGCCCTTCGCCGGATAGCATCGATCCCCAGGCGATGTCCAGCGTCAGGCTCTCCGTCGGGCTCCATCGAAAGCCCGTGTTGTACGGCATGACCCCGGCGCCGGCCCCACGGGAGGTATTACGAAGCTATTGATCGTATTACTACCACGCGCCGCCTGGCCGCGCAACATCCATGTGACCCATTCCCTGCTGTCCGGCACGGCGCGGGGAGCGCCGAAAGGAGTGGGGCGCCAGGCGCCGCGCCTGGCGTGAGGCCGCCGGGCTTCCGAAGCGGTTGGATCCGCGTTGCGAGCCATTCACCGGGTCCGGCGCAACGGCCGCCGGGCCGTCCGGTTCCGGTCCGATCGAAAGGACGGCAAGGCCCCCCGGCGTGGAAGCCGAAACCGGCGTCCTCTTCGCCATCCTGAACGCCCCCTGGAGCAACCCGCGCGTACCGGGCCTCCCTTCCTCCCCGCCGACCTGGCAAGGGGTTCATTCTAAGGACGGCTGCATCCCGCAATCGTCTGCCGTTCTCGTCGCCCGCTCTCGTCAACCGGATCGTCAGCCTTCAGGCCACGATTCGTTGGACCAAGCATTGGATGGCGAATGGTTTGACATCCACATGTTCCCGCGCATAATCTCAACCCGTCCATGATGCCTTATCATGATCCACAGTCACCGGCCCCTGCCATGACGTCGCCGGACACATATGTACGATTTTGCCGGGGCGGCAAAACTCAAACGGCGGCGTGGCGTTCGGCTGGGAGACAGACCAATGGAGACATCCTCCCATCGCATCAGTAGTCCGACACGGCCAACGGCGGATCAACTCGACTCATGGATGGGGTCAACCGCCATGTTCTACTGGAGGCGGCTTCAGGAGTTTATCCAAAACACATATCCCGCCGTGTTTTCTCCGGACTGGCTGTACGGAGGGAGCAAGCACGGGTGGTCTCTCCGTTATAAGAAAGGGAAGTCGTTCTGCACGCTCATTCCCGAGAAGGGCCGATGTTGTGTGGCGATGGTATTTGGCGCGGAGGAACGCAAACGATTCGAGCGCATTCGATGGACGATCTCCGAGCGAGTCCAAGCAGAATATGATGCAGCAAAAACGTACCATGATGGGAAGTGGGTGCTCGTCGCTGTCGCCAGCGACCGTACCTCGCGAGATGTCGAAACACTGTTGATGCTCAAGAGGAAACCGAAACGGACAGCCTGACCACCGCCTTCGGCCTGCCCGGCCGCCGGGGGGACAGCCTCGAGGCCGAGGCGCAATGTTCGGACAAGAGGAGAATGAAAGATGCACGGAATGCTACCGCTGATCGGTCTTTTTATCCTGTTGGGCATAGTGGCGTTTGTCGTCAAAGTCGTCTTGCCTGGACTTGGCAAAGCGCCAGTCGCCCTCCCGTACCAAAAGGAACCGATTCTATTCACTCCGGCGGAACGGTCCTTCCTCGCCGTTCTTGACCAGGCCCTCGGCGATCATTTTCGAGTCTTGGGCAAGGTGCGCTTGGCGGATGTCATCCGGGTGAAGTCCGGGTTGAGCGGGAGTGCCCGCCAACAGGCGTTCAACCGGATTCAAAGCAAGCACCTCGATTTCGTCGCCTGTGATCCAAATGACTTGTCTGTCCAGTTCGTCGTGGAACTCGACGACTCCAGCCATCAGCAATCACGCAGACAAGCCAGAGACGAGTTCCTCGACAAGGCGCTCGCGGCAGCTGAAGTCCCGATCTTTCATTTTCCGGTCAAGCGCGCGTACGCCGTTCAGGAAATCCGGGGGGCCATCTTCGAGCAACCGACTGGACAGAAGACATGAGGATGTCGAACCAGCCGTCGGAAGGTATCGCCCTTCGCTGCGCTCCGGGCAACCCTACAACGACGCCGTTCGGCCACGTGGAGAACGACCCCTGCCCGGGATGACGCGGTTGATCGTGATCGGAGCCTTGAGGGTGCCGGGCGGCTTGGTATTCTTCGTCACGGGCGGCTTGCCGGGCCTCGACACCACGCGGGGCGCTCGTCCGTACCGGAAGGCGGCGGTCCTGTTGTCGGTGGCGGAACGTCACGGCGTAATCCCATGATCCCGATGCCGCGCACCATTCTGCACGTGGACATGGACGCGTTCTACGCGTCCATCGAGCAGCGGGACCACCCGGACTGGAGGGGCCGGCCGGTGGTCGTCGGCGCGGCGCCCGACCGGCGCGGCGTGGTGGCCGCCTGCTCCTACGAGGCACGGGCGTATGGCATCCGGTCCGCCATGCCCTCGCGCACCGCCGGGCGGCTCTGCCCGCAGGCGGTGTTTACGCCCTGCGACATGCCGCGCTACGAGGCAGAGTCACGCCGGCTATTCGAGATATTCGAGCGGTTCACGCCACTCATCGAGCCGCTGTCGCTGGACGAGGCCTTCCTGGACGTCACCGGCGCCCGGCGCCTGTTCGGCGACGGACCCGCCATCGCCCGGCGCCTGCGCGCGGTCATCCGGAAAGAAACCCGCCTGACCGCTTCGGTCGGGGTCGCGCCCAACAAGTTTCTCGCGAAGCTTGCCAGCGACTTGAACAAGCCCGATGGCCTGACCGTGGTCCCGTCGGAGCCCGCGTCCATCCGGGCGTTCCTGGCGCCGCTGCCGCTCGACCGGTTGTGGGGCGCGGGGCGGGTGACGTGCGCCGCCCTGGCAAAAGCCGGGCTGCGCACCATCGGCGACCTGCTGGACCGGCCGCCCGAGTCGCTCGCGCGGCTCCTCGGCCGCAGCACCGCGGCGCACTTTCTTGACCTGGCTCGGGGCGAGGATGACCGGCCCGTCGAGTCCGGCGGAATCCGCAAGCAGATTTCGCGCGAGCATACGTTTCCCGAGGACTGCGCGGACCGCGCGGCGCTGGAGCGCGTGCTGGAGGCCTGCGTGGAGGACGTGGGGCGGGAGCTCCGCGAGCAGGGCCGCTACGCGGGCGAGGCGCGGCTCAAGCTGCGCTGGGCGGACTTCACGACGCATACCCGGCAGCAGCCGCTGGCGGGCCCGCGCTGCGACACAACGGCCCTGCGGGACGCGGCGCGGACGCTCTTCGGAAGCTTTCTGCCGCTTCGCGAGCCCGTGCGGCTCATCGGGTTCGGGGTCACGCGCCTGACGGACCGGCACGACGCGCAGCTCGAGTTGTTTGCCGACGGGCCCGGCGCCCGCGACAAGCACGAGCGGATCAGCCGCACGGTGGACGCCATCCGGAACCGGTTTGGACCGGGGAGCATCGGGTCGGGCCTCGGACGGCCGGACGGCGCCGGGCGGGCGTAGGCGGGCCCGATTCACGCCACGGGCCCGGCGCGCTACGGATGGGCAGCCGGATCGGGGCCGGGCGGCGCGGCCGCGCGCGGGACGCGTTTCATGGGCAGGCCGTACTCGCGGAGCTTGCGATGCAGAGTCCGGCGGCTGATGCCCAGTTGGCGGGCCGCGGCCGCGCGGTTCCCGCCGCACGCCTCGAGCGCCGCGATGATCATCTGCCGGCTTGCCTCGCGCAGCGAGCCGCCGACCGGCAGGGCGGCGCGCCCTTCGCCGGCCCGGGCGCGGATGGCGGGCGTCAATTCCAGGACGGTTAACCGCGGCCCGGCGGCCAGGACAATCATGCGTTCGATGACGTTGCGCAGTTCGCGGACGTTCCCGGGCCACGGGTAGGCCATGAGGGCGTCGAGCGCCTCGGGCGAGATCTCGGGCATCGGCTTGTTGTTTTCGCGCGCCAGTTCGCGCATGAATCGCTGGACCAGCAGCGGGATATCGCTGGCGCGCTCGCGCAGGGGCGGCACGGTGATCGTGACGACGTTGAGCCGGAAGAAGAGGTCCTGGCGGAAAGCCCCTTCGCGCGCGCGCTGTTCGAGGTCGCGGTTGGTCGCCGTAATGAGGCGGATATCGGCTTCGAGCGTCTCCTGGCCG
>CAZUYI010000014.1:15779-17625 GCA_964624095.1 uncultured Verrucomicrobiota bacterium
AGCTTGACCTGGAGCGCGGCATCTATCTCGGAAATTTCGTCGAGGAACAGCGTGCCGCCCTCCGCCAGCTCAAACCGGCCGCGGCGCCGCTCGACGGCCCCGGTGAACGCGCCCTTCTCGTGCCCGAACAGTTCGCTCTCGAGCAAGGTCGCCGGCAGAGCCGCGCAGTGGACACCGATGAACGGGCCCCGGGCGCGCGGGCTCAGCCCGTGGATGGCGTGCGCCACGAGCTCCTTGCCCGTACCGCTCTCGCCCTGGATCAGGACCGTGGCGCGGGATGGCGCCACCTGGTGGATCAACTTGAACAACTCCTCCATGGGCGGGGACCGGCCGACGATGGCTTCCAGGCCGTAGGTCCGGTTCAGCTGGGTACGCAGGGTCTTGTTTTCCGATTCGAGCTGGCGCGAGCGCAGCCCGCGCTGCAGGACGAGTTCGAGCTGGTCCAGGTTGACCGGCTTGGCGAGGAACTCGAAGGCGCCGGCCTTCATGGCTTCGACGGCGGACTCGATGCTGCCGTAGGCCGTGAGTACGACGCAGATCGGCGGGTTCTCGAGGGCCAGGGCGCGCTTGACCAGCGCCAGGCCGTCCATGCCGGGCAGGCGCAGGTCGGTGAGCAGCACGTCCGCCGGTTGCTCGTCCAGCGCGCGCAGGGCCTGCTCGGCGCTGTCCACGAGCACGGTCCGGTACGCGCGGCGCAGGGCGCGGTCCAGCCCCTCGCGGGTGTTCTTCTCGTCTTCCACGATCAGGATGGACGGGCGCCGGCTCATGAGGACGCCTCCCCGGCGGGCGGCCGGGCCGCGCGCGCGCCGCGCCGCGTGCGCGGCTTGCGCGGCGCCTTGAGCAGCCGGATGCGGCGCGCGTCGAGCGGCAGGAACAGGGTGAAGGTCGTACCGGCGCCCGGCTGGCTGTGGACCTCGATGCGGCCGCCGTGTTCCTGGACAATGCGCTGCACGATCAGCAGGCCCAGGCCGGACCCCTCGGCCTTCGAGGTTCGGAACGGCTCGAACAGGCGGGTCAGGTCCTCCGCCGAAAAGCCCTGGCCGGTGTCCTTGAAGCAGACCCCGAGGCAGCGGTCATTGCCGAACAGCGTGATGGTCAGCAATCCGCCGCGGGTCATGGCCTGGAGCGCGTTCTTGATGATGTTGAAAAAAGCCTGCTTGATCTGGTGCGGGTCGGCCGACAGGCGCGGCAGGGGATCGGGGCACTTGACCTCGACGAGGATGTCGCGGTTGTCTATCTCGTGCTTCATGAAGTCGAGCGTCTCGCGCAGCAGCTCTTCCACGCTGACCGACTCGCGCTGCGGGGGGGCGGGCCGTATCGCGCGCAGGAACTGGGTGATGATCAGGTGGAGCCGCTCGACTTCCTTGCGGGCCACCCCGACCAGATCGCGGCAGGCGGCGCCGGACTCCGCCGGCAGGCCGCGCAGTTCGCGCTCCATGAGCTGGAGATGAATGTCGAGCGAGTTGAGCGGGTTGCCGATCTCGTGGGCCACGCCGGCCGCCAGCACCATGACGGCGTTGATGCGCTCGGAGGAGCGGGCCTGCCGTTCCTTTTCCCGCTCGCCGGTAATGTCGCGCAAGATGACCACCGCCCCGCGCCCCGCCCCGCCTTCCAAAACCACCGGCATGGCGTAAAAACTCAGGATCCGCCGCACGGGATACTCGACTTCCATCTCGCGGCGGATGAGCTCGGACCACGCCTCGGCGTCGAGCGACAGGATGCGCGTCCACTCGATGTCCTTGAGAAACCGGGAAATCGGCTGCCGGACCGCCGTCGGCGGCAACCCCAACAGCGAGACGGCTGCCTGGTTCGCATACGTGATGAGCCCCTCGCTGTCCAGCACGAT
>CAZUYI010000015.1:0-3382 GCA_964624095.1 uncultured Verrucomicrobiota bacterium
CATACCGTGACGTCTACCCTCCACCCCGCCTGCATGTCAAGCCATAATATTGAATATTGAGACATGACCCCAAACGCTTCCAGAGCCGTTACTTCTGCTTGACACCGGCTCCGCTATTATGTATAGAGTAGTACATGAAGCGGAGTAGCGGATGATCGAAGGGTGGATCACGCAGTTGCGGAAGGGGCTGCTCGAGTATTGCGTCCTGCTGGCGCTGCGGCGCGGGGAACGCTACGGATACGAGCTGGTGCAGGCGCTGCAGCGCCTGGACGCGCTCTCGGTCTCGGAAAGCACGGTCTACCCGATCCTCGGGCGCCTGCGCGGCGAGCAGTACCTCAAGGTCCGCGAGGCGCCCTCGCCCGCCGGGCCGCCCCGCCGCTATTTTTCGCTCACGCCCCGCGGCAAAATCCGCCTCGCTGAAATGAGCCTTTACTGGTCGCTGTTGGCCGACGCCGTTTCCTGTTTGTCTTCCTCCTCATCGAAAGACTGACGCCATGTCCATGTCCGACGATCTGGCCCGCCGCATCGAAACCTACCTGGCCGCCGTGGACCGGAACCTGTCCCACAAGCCGCCGGCCGTGCGGCGCGAGATCCTGGCGGACCTGCGCGCCCATATTGAGGAGGCCCTGCGCCGCGAAGGGGGCTTGGGCCTGAACGCCCTCGAGCGGGTCCTGGGCGCCATGGACGCGCCGGAAGACTTCGCGGAACGCGCGGAGACCCCGTCGGACGATCCGCCGCCCGGCCCGCCCCGGCGCACCCCGGCGCGCGCCGGCCAGCGCTGGTTCTGGCTGGCGCTCGGGTTTATGCTCGTGAACGCCTACGGCGTGTGGAAATGGGCCGGACCGCAAGCCCGGCCGGAGGCCGCCCCTCCGTCCGAACAACCCGCCGCCCCGCCGGCCCTGGCGCTGCTGGAGGTGCAGCAGGTGAACCTTTCCGCCGCCCGCGAGGCGACGCTGCGGCTGGAGTTCAACATCCCGCCGAACCAAGCCCTGCTGCCGCGTTTTCTCAAGCTATCGGCCAAGAACCAGGCAGACATCCCCTACCGCGTCCAGGGTCCGATCGGCACGAATACCCTCTGGATTCACACGGGCCCCATCATGGTCCGGCGCCTGACCCTGACCCTCGGGCCCGGTCTTCCGGGGCACACGGGTGGCGTGGCATCCGCGCATGCCTTTACCGCGGCGATCGAGCTGGCGCCCGAGTTCAATTTGCGCCGGATCGATGCCGAAAGCCCCGCGTTCGAGCCCGTCTCGCTGTTCGCGGAGTTCAACGCCTTTCCGGACCCGAACGGGGCGGCGTCCTTCATCGAGATCGAGCCGGCTGTCCGCTACACCGTCGAGGCGCAAGAGGACTGGCGCCGGGCAGGACTCCGCCTGGCCGGCGAGTTCAAGCCCGGGTCGGTCTATAGCGTGACGTTCAAGGCCGGCCTGCCCGCGTCCAGCGGCTCTTCGCTGGACGATTCGATCACCCGCCTGATCGACATCCCGGACCGGGCGGCGGCACTCCAGGTCGACGTTCCCGGCCGATACCTGTCGCCGGAAGGCCCGCTGGCCATCCCGGTCAGCCTAGTCAACCTCAAGCGCTGGCACGTGTCCGTGCAGCCGGTCTTTGCCAACAACCTGGTTCACCTCGCGCTGCGCGAGGCGGGCGACCTTCACTACTACGGACCGACGGCCGCGTGGCTGACCGGCGCGGCCATCACGCGCACCAACGCCGTGAGCGCGCCGCGCAACGAACGCGTACAGGACCAGGTCCGCCTCCGGGAGCTGATCGCGGAGCCGCGCGGCGCGTACTGGCTGGAGGCGGAGGGTCAAGGCCGGCTGATCGTAGTGAGCGATCTCGGCCTTTCCGCGCGCATGTTCCCGGGCGGCGCGCTGATCTGGGTCAACGGGCTCGCGTCCGGCCTGCCCGTGTCCGGCGCCGAGGTGGCGGTTTACGCCGGCAACAACCAGGTGCTGGCGCGGGGCCTGACGGACGACCAGGGCCTGGCGCGGCTGGAATACGATGCGAACGGCGAGCAGGCGCCATACCTGGTGACCGCCAGCCGGAACGGCGACCTATCGTTCGTGGGGTTGAAGCGCTCCGGCGTAGACCAGGGGCCCGGCCTCGAGGGCCCCCCGTACCTGCACCCCGGCGATCTGCAAGCCGCCGTGTTCACGGAACGCGGCGTGTACCGGCCGGGCGAGCCCGTCTTCGTGCAGGCGCTCGTGCGCACCGCCGCCCTCGAGGCGCCCGACCCGTTCCCCGCCCGGCTGCTGGTGCACCGACCGGACGGGCGGCTGTTCCAGGACGTGCCCGTCACGCTCGACGCCCTCGGCGCCGCGCACTCGACCGTGACCCTGCCCGACTATCTGCCCGCCGGCCGCTACCGGTTCGAGCTGGCCATGCCCGGGACCCTGAGCGTGCTGGGCGCCACCACCGCGGCGCTCGAAGAGTTCGTGCCGCCCCAGCTCCGCGTGACCGTCGCCGCCGACACCAACCGGTATCGCGCGGGCACGGGCATCGTCTTCCGCGTGCTCGGCGAACACCTGTTCGGGCGCCCGGCGGCCGGTCGGCCCGTCCAGGGCTACGTGACCGTCCAAGCCGACTCCTTCGCGCCGCCGGCCTGGGCCGGCTGGGTGTTCGGCGACCCCGACAAAGCGTTTGCGCCCATCCACCGCCGGCTAGATATCCTGACCCTGAACGACGACGGCCGCGCGCGGTTTGTGGCGGAGACCGCGTCGGCCTGGCAACCACCCGCCGCCCTGAAGGTCCTGTGCCAGGCCACCGTGCTCGAGGCCGGCGGCCGGCCGGTCAGCGCGTTCGGCGGCGCCCCGGTTGACGCCTACCCGCTCTACCTCGGTCTCCGCCCGGCGTGGGACGGCACGCTGCGCGTCGGCGAGACCCAGCGGGTCAGCGTGGCGGTGGTCCAACCCGACGGCGCCCCTGCGGCGGAGCCGGTTCCGCTGACGCTGACCCTCTCGCGCGTGGAATGGAACTCCGTGCTGCGCGAGACCGGCCAGGGCCGATACGAGTGGAAATCGGAGCGCCAGGCGACCGTCATCCGCGAGGATGCGGTGACGGCCGGCGGCGAGGCGCGCGACTGGTTCTTCAGCGTGGACGGCATGGGCGAATACATGCTGTTGGCGCGCGATCCCGCGTCGGGCGCCGCGACCCGCCTCTTCTTCCATGCCGCCTCGCCCGAGTCGGAGTGGGTGTCGTGGAGCTGCGAAAAGCCCGGCCGGGTCGAGCTGGCCTGGGACCGCGAGCGCTACCGGCCCGGCGAGACCGCGCGCCTGCTCGTCAAGGCGCCGTTCGCCGGCGCCGGCCTGCTGACCGTGGAATCCGACCGCGTGCTCGAGGCGCGCGCGGTGACCCTTGCAGACAACACGATCGAGCTCGA